>CAZBFW010000035.1:0-13898 GCA_964491135.1 uncultured Phycisphaeraceae bacterium
GATGTAACGCACGTTGGCAAGGACCCAGGCGTTGTTGGTGGGCAGGTCCGCCACGCCGGCAAAACTGTCCGGCCGGTTCATGAGCGGGAGCACTTCGCTCACGAATCGATCGCGGCCCGTCTGATACAGGGCCTCCCGCCCGGCCACCTTGTCCTTCCAGGGTATGTCCTGCGCGTAGAACTCGCGCAGGTCATCGTACAGCCCGAAGATGAAGGCGTTGTAACGAGCCATGTCGTCATACCAGTCGATGGCCGTCTGTGCCGCCTCCGGCTGATCCGGATATCGCTCCTGGAAGAACTGAATGGCGCCGGTCTGTCCGACCCAGGTGGCGAGGCTTTCGTTGAAGGTGGTGTTGTTCGGGTGCCAGACTGTGCGGTGAAGCAGTTCGTGGCAGATGGTCTCCACGATGGACAACGCGTTGCGGCTGAGCATGCCGGAGAAGACGGGGTCGGGAAGAAAGCTGAGCGTGCTGTAGGCATCCACCTCGTAGTGAAGCACGTCGTATCCCTGTGCGGTGAGTTCGTTCACCTTGCGCGCCGCCTGTTGCCAACTGAAGTAGCCGAGGTAGGGGACGGTACCGACGATGGGGAACTCCCAGGTTTTGGGCACGAAGGCGTGTTTCACACAGGCCGAGACGTTGTACGCAACGGGTCCCTCTCCCGTATCGAAGTAGAGCTTGTAAGCGTCCTGTGTGTCCAAGCCCAGCGTGTCCCGGGCGAAGTCGCGCGCTTCCAGCAGCACTTCCATGTTCTTGGCCTGCTCTTCCGTCAGCAGGCCGTCTTGAAGTGCGTCCTCGATGGGAATGGCGTTGGCGACGATGTCGATCTGGCCGCGTATCTGCGGCACCAGATACGCCAGGTCCAGGCCACATCCGCCCGTGGGCAGCAGGCCCGCCCCGATCGCCAGGATCCGGATCGTGATTGGATGACGGTATCGGCAGCCCATCAGCCCCGCTCCATCCCGGTGTCCGCCACCGCGTACCGACGGCCCGGTCGCCGTACGTCCAGAAAGCCCTCGAACCCGCGGGATTCTAACGCGCTCCAGTTGTCTGGCAACCCGATTCCAGACCACGGGCGCGGGCGGATGGTTTACGTCGTCGCCGTCCGTCGGTACAGTGGCTCACGGGGACGGGCGATGCCGCACGTCTCGCACCTGAAACAGCCGCACCGACCGTGATGAACATGGTTAGGGACTGGGTCCTTCAGTCATTGCCCAACGCACAACCGTTCCCCGGCGGGTGGAATCTCCCCCCGGTGGTCGTCCAACTCCTGCAAAACCGGGGGATCACCACGCCCGAAGCCGCTCGGGCCTTCATCGACCCGCAACTGCGTGACCTTCACCCGCCTGATCTGCTGCCGGGGGCCCGCGAGGCCGCCGCCCTTCTCGCAGCAGCGGTCCGGCGACGTCAGAAGATCGTTCTCTACGGCGATTACGACGTCGACGGCATCACGGGGGTGGCCGTCCTTTGGCATGTCCTCCGGGCTGCCGGCGTGCCGCCCAGCTTCTACGTGCCGCACCGGCTGGAGGAGGGGTACGGGCTCAACAGCGCGGCCGTCCGCAACCTCGCGGCAGACGGAGCCGCCCTGCTGGTCACCGTAGACTGCGGAATCGGATCGGTTGATGAGGCACGGGTCACGGCTGAGTGCGGGCTGCCCCTCATCATCACGGACCACCACACCGTCGCCGGAGTCCTTCCGGAGGCCGCTGCCATCGTCCACCCGACGGTGAACGGCGCGTATCCGAACCCGGCCCTTTGCGGAGCCGGTGTGGCGTTCAAGGTGGCCTGGGCCCTGGGGCAGGAACTATCCGGCTCCGATCGCGTCGCCCCGGCCTATCGCCAGATCCTGATGGACCTGCTGCCTTTGGTCGCCCTGGGAACGATCGCGGACGTGGTACCGCTGGTGGGCGAGAACCGGGTCCTGGCCCGGCATGGACTCGCCATGCTCAAATCCACGAACAACCCCGGGCTGGCCGCCCTGCTGGAATCCGCCGGATTGGCCGGTGCCAACGTCAGCGGGTACGACGCCGGGTTCAAGCTGGCCCCACGGTTGAACGCCGCGGGCCGGATGGGGCATGCCCGCCTGGCCGTGGAAATGCTCACCCGCGCCGACGCCGGACGGGCAAAGGAGATTGCCCTGTACCTGGAGGAGCACAACCGGGCCCGCCAGACGAAGGAGCGGAGCATCTTCCGGGCGGCCTGTGAAATGATCGAGGAGCGGCGGCTGGACTCCGACGCCGTTCGAGGGATCGTGCTGGCCAGCGACAAGTGGCACGCCGGGGTCATCGGCATCGTGGCATCTCGCATCGTGGAGCGGTATTGCCGGCCCACCGTGCTGATTGCGGTTGAACACGAGGTGGGGCAGGGGTCGGCCCGCAGCATTCCGCCGTTTCACATGTACGATGCGCTGGCTGCCTGTGGGGGGCACCTGCTGCAGTTCGGCGGACACGCCATGGCGGCCGGGCTTCGGGTCGACATTGAGCGGTTGGACGCCTTCACGAAGGCATTCACGGAGGTTGCGAACACCCGCCTGACGGGTGCGGACATCCGGCCCAAACTGCGTCTGGATGCAGAAGTGTCACTTGAACAGCTCGACCTGAGCACGGTTCAGGCGATGCTGAACCTGGGGCCGTTCGGCCCGGGCAACCCGGCGCCGCGTCTGTCCACCGGTTGGGTTGAGCTTGCGGGTGAGCCGCGATGTGTGGGCAAGGGCGGGGAGCACCTGTCCGCTACGTTTCAGGAGGGTTCCGTCCGGCTGCGTTCCATCGGCTTTGGCAAGGCTTCGTTGGAGCAGCCGCTGAAAGAGAGCCGGCGCTGCCGGCTGGCGTTCGAACCGATGATCAATGATTTCAACAACCATCGCACCGTGGAAATGCAGGTGCTGGACATTCAGTTCCCCTCTGCCGCCAACGGGCCGGCGCCCACGGCCGACGAGGGACCCTCACTGCTCTGAGCCGAGGTCCTTTTCGTGCAATTGCTCGCGATCGGTCATCATGCCGCGCTGAACCTGGACGAGCTGGCGTTCGAGTTCACCCGTAGCGGCGGACCGGGCGGGCAGAACGTCAACAAGGTGAGCACGCGGGTCACCGTGCGATTGGACCTGGCCACGTGCTCAGCGTTCACGCCCGAGCAGGCGGTGCGTATCCGGCGGCGGCTGGCGACCCGGATCAGCCGGGACGGCGTGCTGCGCGTGGTCGCGTCACGCCACCGGACCCAGGGCGCCAACCGTGAGGCTGCGGTGTCTCGGCTGGTAGAGTTGCTTCGCGCGGCGTTGGATCGACCCAGGCCCCGTCGAAAGACCGGCGTCCCGGCCTCCGTGAAATGCCGCCGCCGAGAGGACAAGACCCGTCGGTCGCAGCAAAAGCGTGACCGGGCCTGGCGACCGCGGGAGTGATTCTGCCTCCATCACTCGAGCCAATCCGTGTCGTCGGGCACACGGTCCGGATTGAAACCGAGCCGGCGAAGCCATTCGTCCGTTTCGGCCGTGTCGGGTTGCTCCGGCTTTTCCGAGCGGCCCGGGACGTCGGAAGGGGTTTGCCCCTGGGCAGGCGGCCGAAGCAGATCGCGAATGAACGCCTCGCTGTCGATTGCAGTGGCTCGATGGTATCGCGCATCGTGCTGAATCGCATGGTCGCTGGAAACCACCGTGTACTGCCCTGCCGCCGCCGCCACGTCCAGGGTTTCCAGAATCGTGTCATCCGCGCTTCGGCCGCCCGAGAAGACCACGTGAACGCCGGCCGTGCGCATCTGCCGAGCGAGGGCCAACGGTCCGGCGGGCCCGTCGAATACGATGGTGACCTGCGTTCCAGCGCCGGATGCCCACCGGCCAAGCAGGCGACAGAGTCCGAGCCGGTCGATCCGGCGCAGCACCGGCACGTCTCGCGCGGCGTACAGGAGGTTGTTGCCATCGATGAGAAAGGGCACGGCCAGGGCTCACCAGGCGGATGCGGATCGGCCAGGCTCTGTGGATGCGGTCCGGGTCAGCGTTTGCGTTTCTTGCGCCCGCGCTCCCAGGGGGGAATTCGCGACTCGCGAACCCGAGCCCCCAGCCACACCGTGGACAGCACGCACAACATGACCGCCACCACCCCCAGGATCATGATGAAGGCCGGAAGGCTCATCAGCTGCCGCGAGCCGCCACCCGGCTCAGATTCGCCGCCGAATCCTTCGAGATAGAGGGAGAGGACGAACAGGATGACCGCCGCCACGGCGGAGCCCGCTGCCGCCACCGCGATTTTCCAGATGGGCCACCGTGTCGACTTCATCCGCAGGCACCTCATCCCGACGACAGGCGACGAAAGCGGACCCGACCGGTCAAAAGTCGGTCCGACCACGTCCAAGCTACGGACGCAGCCACGGAAGTCAAGCGGCAGGCGGAGGCCGGCCGGGACAGAAGGCCGCCGGGGTCATCGTATCGCGGTTCCGTCCGTGCCCGGGCTTCCGGCGAATCGTTCGAAGGCGGCCAGGGTCTCGCCGCTGATGTGGTGCTCAATCCCCTCGGCATCGAGCCGGGCCGTTTCTTCCCGCACACCGAGTTTTCGGAGCAGTTCCACGACGACCCGATGCCGACGGCGGCATCTGGCGGCCAGTCGCCGCCCGGCGGGGGTCAGAAAGATCGCCCGGTAGGGCCGGCTGGTCACGAGGCCCGCCTCCTGGAGTCGAGACACGGTTTTGGTCACCGTGACGTGGCTGACGCCCAGTCGCCGGGCGAGATCGACCGCCCGGGCCTCGCCCTGGGTTTCGAGGAGGTCGGCGATCGTCTCCACGTAGTCTTCGGCCACCTCGACCAGGTGGGCCTGCCGGGTACGATGGTGTCCGCGGGCCTGGGCGTCCGGGCCGGACATGCCCGGCCGCGGGCCGCTCCGCCGTCGGTTCGCCTGGGTGGATTTGCCTGATCGAGTCATCCACGGCCATTATGGCACGGATTTGACCCGTTGACAACCCTGGCTATATAATTTAGCCTATGCTACAATCGGACGGAGAAATGCACCCCATGCCACCGACGACTGAGCAACGCTCCGGGCGCGTCCTCGCGAGGATCAGCCTTGCCGCCCTGCTTGCCGCAGGCGTCTGGCTCGCCGCCGGCTGCCGCCGGCCCTCCTCCGCCTCCGAGGTCACCGGCAAGCGGCACGTGGTGTGCACGATCGGCATGATCACCGATGTGGCCGGCATTGTGGGCGGGGACCGAACGGTGGTGGTCGGCCTCATGGGCGCGGGGGTTGACCCGCACAGCTACGTCGCCGCGCCGCGTGACATGCGAGAGCTGGCCCGCGCGGACTTGATCCTCTACAACGGCCTGCACCTGGAGGGGCGGCTGGCGGAGCAGTTGGAGCGCCTCGGCGTACGCCGCCCCGCCGTCGCCGTCACGGACGGGATCAACCCGGCGCGCCTGCGGGCGCCGCCGGATTTTGCCGGGCAGTACGATCCGCACGTCTGGTTTGACGTATCACTCTGGGCGCAGGCGACGGAGCGCATCCGCGACGCATTGATCGACGTGGACCCCGCAGGCACGACGGAGTACGAACAGAACGCCGCGGCGTACCTGGAGCAACTCGCCGCTCTGCACGAGGAGACGCGCGCCCGCATCGCGGAGATTCCCAGGGAGTCTCGCGTGCTCATCACGGCGCACGACGCGTTCGGGTACTTCGGCCGGGCGTATGACATCGAGGTTCGCGGCCTGCAGGGCATCAGCACGGACAGCGAAGCCAGCCTCCGCGACGTAAACGACCTGGTGGACACCCTCGTGAGCCGCCGGATCAAGGCGATCTTCGTCGAGAGCAGCGTGCCGCGCCGGAACATGGAAGCGTTGATCACCGGGTGCCGAGCCCGCGGCCACAAGGTGCGGATCGGCGGGGAGCTGTACGGCGACGCCTTGGGGCCGCCCGGTACGCCGGAAGGCACGTACATCGGCATGGTCCGGCACAACGTGAACACCATTGTGGATGCCCTACGATGACGCAGACACCGACCATTATCGAATCGCCGCACCCGACGGGGTTGCTCGCCGACGCAAGCCCGCCGGCCGTCCACGTGCACGACGTGACCGTGGCCTACCACCGCAGGCCGGTGTTGTGGGACGTGGACCTGGAGCTGCCGGCGAACCGGCTGATTGCGATTGTCGGTCCGAACGGAGCGGGCAAATCAACGCTGCTGAAGGCGATACTCGGGCTGGTGCCGCTGGCGAGCGGGCGGGTCACGATTCTGGGTCGGTCCCTGCAGCAGGCGCGCTCGCTGATCGGATACGTTCCGCAGCGGGAATCAGTGGACTGGGACTTTCCCGTCAGCGCTCTGGACGTGGTGTTGATGGGGCGGTACGGGCGCGTCGGGTGGCTGCGCCGACCGGGACCGGCCGATCGCGACGCGGCACGGGAATGCCTGAACCAGGTGGGCATGGGCGAGTTCGCCGACCGGCAGATCAGCCAGCTTTCGGGCGGGCAGCAGCAGCGGGTGTTCCTCGCCCGTGCGCTGGCGCAGGACGCGGCGATCTACTTCATGGACGAACCGTTCGCCGGTGTGGACGCGGCCACGGAGCGGGCCATCATCGAGGTGTTGCGCAGCCTGCGAGCCGGCGGCAAGACGGTCATCGCCGTGCATCACGATCTTCAGACGCTGACGGATTACTTTGACCACGTGGCCATGCTGAACATGCGCGTGGTGGTGACGGGCTCCGTGCGCGAGGTTGTCACGCCGGAGAACCTGCACCGCACGTACGGCGGTCGGCTCACCATCCTCGACGAAACCGCGGAGGCCATGCGGCGTTCCGGACAGCCCGGACGCGGGTAGCCAGCCATGGAAGACCTTCTTCGCCTGCTCCGGCTTCAGGACGTCAACACGTGGATCGTGCTGATCGGCACGGGTCTGCTCGGGCTCAGCAGCGGAATCATCGGCAGCTTTGCCGTGCTGCGGCGTCAGGCCCTGGTGGGTGACGCGGTGGCCCATGCCGCCCTGCCCGGCATCTGCGTGGCGTATCTGCTGTTCCGTGACGCGAGCTTTCCGTTGTTCCTGCTGGGCGCGCTGGTCTCCGGCGTGCTCGGCGTGCTGTGCGTTTCATTTGTTCGATCGCAGACGCGGATCAAGGAGGATGCGGCCATCGGGCTCATGCTCAGCGTCCTGTTCGGGCTGGGCATGGTGCTGCTGCGGCGGATTCAGAGCGACCCGCAGGGCAGTCGGGCCGGGCTCAGCACGTTCCTCTACGGCAAGGCGGCCGGGATGACCTGGCCGGACGTGATGCTCATCGCGTCGGCCGGCGCGGTGGTCGTTGTCGTGGTGGCGGCATTGTTCAAGGAGTTCCGGGTGCTGAGTTTCGATCGCCAGTTCGCGGCGACGCTCGGCTGGCCGGTGTTTCGGCTGGACGTTCTGATGATGTTCCTGCTGTGCGTGTGCACGGTGGCGGGGCTGCCGGCGGTAGGCGTGGTGTTGATGGCGGCCCTGCTTATCATTCCCGGTGCGGCGGCGCGTTTCTGGACGGACCACCTGGGGTGGATGCTGATTCTGGCGGGCGGGTTCGGCATGTTGTCTTGCGCGGTGGGAACGGGCATCAGCGCGAATGTCGGCAACCTGCCCGCGGGGCCCACGATCGTTCTGGTGGCGGCCGGCGTGTTCGTGCTCTCCATGCTTTCGGCTCCGCGGCGCGGCCTGCTGGCGGAGGGCATGCGGCGATGGTCGATGCGTCGGCGGTACGCCATGCAGAATCTGCTCCGCGCGATGTGGGAAGCGGGCGAGGCCACCGGGGACCTTTCTGCCCGCGTCACGTTGGGCGAGTTGCTGCAGAGTCGGTCCTGGAGTGCCGGGGCGCTGACCCGGCACCTGCGGCGGGCCGCGGCGCGACGTTGGGTCCGGCCCGATGCGGATGCGTACCGGCTCACGCCGGCCGGCGTGGAGGAAGCGGCCAGGATCGCGCGGGCGCATCGTCTCTGGGAAGCCTTTTTGCTGGAAGACGCGGCGGTTGCACCGGAATACGCCCACCGCTACGCGGATCAGATCGAGCACGTGCTGCCGCCGGACGTGCTGAACCGCCTTGAGGTTCGGCTGCAGGCCCAGGGGCGCATTCCGGTCCCGGGCGACGTGAACCGACGGAAGGGAGGCGCACCGGCATGAGTTCCTTTGCGCTGTACCCGGAAGACGGCTGGGTGATGCTGACGGCCGCGCTGTGTTGCGTGTCCTGCGGACTGCTGGGCTGTTTCCTGGTGTTGCGCCGGATGTCGCTGTTGGGCGATGCCATTTCGCACGCGGTGCTGCCGGGCCTGGCCGTCGCGTTCCTGCTGTCGGGCAGTCGGGCCGCCGTTCCGATGCTGCTGGGCGCCATGCTGGTCGGCATTCTCACCGCATTCCTGACGGACACGCTGGCGCGCTGGGCCCGGGTGCCGGAAGACGCCTCCATGGGCGTGGTGTTCACGTCTCTGTTTGCCCTCGGGGTCGTGCTGATCAGCTACGTCGCCACCCAGGTGGACCTGGATCCCGGCTGCGTGCTGTACGGGCAGATTCTGTTTGTGCCATACGACGTGCGCAGCGTCCTTGGGATTGAGATTCCGTACGCCACGCTCGTCCTGGCTGTTGTGACGGCCGTCAACGTGGCGCTGGTCGCCGTCTTCTACAAAGAGCTGAAGATCGTCTCCTTTGACCCGTATCTCGCAACCACGATGGGGATCAGCGCCACGGCCGTTCACTATGGCCTCATGGCCGCCGTCGCGGGCACGACGGTGGCCTCATTTGAGTCGGTCGGGTCCATTCTGGTGGTGGCCATGCTGATCGCACCCGGTGCGACGGCCCACCTTCTGACCGATCGCCTGTCGCGGATGCTCGTGCTGGCCGCGGTGTCCGGCGCCGTTTCCGCGGTGGCCGGCTATCTGCTGGCGGTGTACTGGAATACGGAAGTCGCCGGGATGATATCCGTCGTGGCGGGCGGGCAGTTTGTGCTGGCGGTGATCTTCGCGCCACGCTACGGATATGCCAGCCGACTGGCCCGTCAGGCCGCCCTGGCGCTGCGGATCGTACGGGAGGACATGCTGGGTCTTCTGTATCGCTGGCACGAGAGCGGAGGCCGGCCGGCCCTGTCCGCGCGGGATGTGAGGTCGGCCCAGGGCCGCGGGTGGGTGCCGATTGTCGCGTTGTGGTCACTGCTTCGTCGTGGAAAGGTCCGTCGGGAGGCCGGCGATCGGGTGGCCCTTACGGAGTCGGGCCTCCGAAGCGGCCGGACGCTCATCCGCTCGCACCGACTCTGGGAGAGCTTTCTGGCCCGGCACCTTCCCCTGCCGCCTGACCATCTGCACGAGCCGGCCATGCGGGCCGAGCACTTCGTAACGCCTGCGGTGGCCGACCGGCTCGATGTCGAGTTCGGCGGCGGGGTGGACCCCCATGGGTCGACCATACCCCGTGAGCCGTCACCGTAGCGTCACCGCGTGCTGGGCAGAGTCTACGGCGGCCCGCTCGGCGGCGGCCAGCAGTCCGCGACGAAACGCCAGGCGTTTCAGCGGCAGGTGGGCAACGTACAGGGCCTGCACGATTTCATCGCGAACGTCGGCTGAATCCGCCAGATCCGTCAACGGCCGACCGGCGATCGCGGCCAGACGCCGGCGAAGCTGCTCTTCGCGGCGCCCTTCAACGGCCACGTACCGGCGGGCGTAATCGAGAAACGTCTCGTCCAGATCGGCGCCGTATGTCGATCGAAAACAGTCGCGGTTGGCGTCCCACAACCGCACGGCGGCCTCACCCAGCGCGAACTCCCGCTGGAAATACCCGTCGAACGTGTACCGGTGGTCATGGACGGCCCCCGCCTCCGGCGCATAATAAACGCGTACGCCGGACTCGATCTCCAGCCGCCACGCCAGTTCCAGATCCTCGAAGAAGAACGGTCCCAGGGCCTCGTCAAACCGCCGGTCCCCCAGCACCGCGCGTGGGATCGACAGGTTCAAGTTCCACGCGTGACGATAGTTGCACCACTCGTGCGGCCGCAACTGGTCGTAGAAGAACACCATGGACGTGGTCTGGATCATCCGGTCGAAGACGGTCTCGTCCGGATAGGAACGCCACGGCGACTGCCCCAGAACCATCGCCGGCCGCGCGACTCGGCGGTGGGCCTCCAGGTGGGCCGAGATGAACCCGGGCATCGGCAGCACGTCGTCGTTCAGCAGCAGAATCCATGCGCCTTGCGCCCGGTCCAGGGCCCAGTTTTTGGCCGCCCCAATATTGGGAGCCGCCAAGTACCCGACGCGCAGCGAAAACGGCCAATCCTGCGTCAGCACATCCTGGGGTGGCGGTGCCCCGTTGTAGACGAGCAGCACCTCCATTTCATGCTTGTCGTCGGACGGCTGAGCCAGCGCGCGGAGGCAAGGCTCGATGACCGCCCAGGGGCGATTCGTAGGAATAATGACGGAGACAAGCGGCACGTTCGCGAACTCATCCGTGATGAAGCGGCGGTCGTCCGGAATCACTGTTTATCGGTCGTTCCGACCGCGGCCTTGAGGCAAGCGTAATCAAGACGGCCTTCCCGAACGACCGATAAACCGGGGAGCTTCTGCCGGTTGCCGGCAGAGCCTGTTCGGCCCACGGGCGGGAGGACGGGAGTCCGCGTCGCCGCGGATCGTCGGTCCTTCCGGATGGGCGTATCCCGTGCGGTCAACGGCAGGGAGGCCGAGATGACGAAGGTTCTGCTGATCCAACCGCCGCCGCCGATGCCGAATTTCGGTGACGTGCTGTCGCTGGGGCTCTGTTCGATCGCGGCATTCCTGCGTGGACAGGGCATCGAAGCGCGGGTGGTTGATCTCGCGCGGCATTCTCTGCCCGAGGACTGGGTTCCGGACATCATCGGCATCGGGGCCGCCACACCGTACGCCCTCAAGGCCGTTGCCACGGCGAAGGACATTCGGCGCCTGTTTCCCGACGCGCGAATCGTCTTCGGCGGCCACCATTTCTCGGCGATGCCGGAGGACGCATTTCCTCATGCGGACGCCGTGGTTCGCGGCGAGGGCGAGCTGGCCATGCTCGACATCTGTCAGCAAGGCATCCGTCACCGCGTCATCAAGGGAACGCCCCTGCCGAGCATCGACGATATCCCCCCGTTTGATGATGATCTCATGGACGCTCTGTATGCCGGCCGACCCGGCCGCCTGAACATCGTCGGCGCCCGCGGCTGCCCGTTTTCCTGCGTGTTCTGTGCCGAGCACACGCGGAAGATCCGGTACCAGAGCGTGGACCGCTTCGTGGACACCGTGGAGCGGATGGCCCGGCGGTACCACAACGAGATTTTCATTTCGGATGACATCTTCACACTGAACAAGGCCCGGTCCACGGAAATCTGCGAGCAGTTCATCGGGCGGGGGCTGAACCTGCGACTCACCGTGCTGGGGCACGTGCAGTGCTTCGATGAGGATCTGCTGAAGCTGCTCAAGCGGGCCGGCGTGCATACCCTGAGCTACGGGATCGAGTCGGGCAACAACGAAATCCTGAAGCTCATCAACAAGAAGTTCCAGACCGAGCAGGCGGCGGAGGTCATCCACCGGACAGCCGCTTCCGGCATCATGGTGAACTGCCTCTATATGGTCGGCAACATCGGTGAGACCGAGGAGACCGTGGCCGACACGGTGGCCTTTGCCCGCGCACATAGCGACGTGCGCTGGTGCTCGTACGCCCTGCCCTTCCCCGGCACGCAGTTTCACAAGGTGGCGGACAAGTACGGGACGGTCCTGACCCGAGACTGGGAGAAGTACACCAACCAGAACATTGCTTTCGTTCCGCACGGACTGACGGAGGCAACGATGCGCACGGCCCGCGACGCGATCGTCCAGCGGCCCGCCGCCGTGGCCGCCCGCGCCGTCGCCAGACCGCAGCCGGCAACCCTATGAGCCAGACGACGACACAACCTGTTGCCGAACGACGCGCTGTCCCCACACACGGGATGCGCGTGCTTTCATTCGAGCGGGACGACCCGGACCGCCTCGCCCGGCTCTGCGCGGGGTTGGGCGACCACGCAAACCTGCGCTTCCCGGATTTCGTGAACCACTACTATGCCGGCAGCGAATGGTGCCGGCTGCACATGCTCTTGGACGACCGCGATGAAGCCCTCGGGCTGATCGGCGTTGAACGCATGCCCTTCGCCACCCCGAACGGCCCGATCACGCTCGGATTCGGGACGAACTACCGTGCCTATCAACCCGGAGCCGGAGGCGTCATGCTGCTGCACTGGCTTGACCAGTGTGATTTCGGGCTTGTCTTCGGCGGCAACGAGCTCACGCATCGCATTCTGAAGCAGCAGAAGTGGACGTGGTATCCCGGCATCCGGCAACTGCGGCTTGATGAAGCCAGGAGGCTTCACAGGGTCCCGGACCTGCCACCGGTCCGGCTCCAGGAGGAGGAGGAATTCACGACCGACCTGCTTCCGACTCGGTCGCCTTTCGCGTTTCGCTTTGCGCCGAACTGCGATTATCTGAATTGGCGGTACGGCACGGCCCTGCCGTTCGTCCGCTACCGCCTGTTCCGCATACTGTCCGGCGGCCGGACGGCCGGCTACGTCGTGCTGAACCTCAAGCTCGACCTCCTGCTGGTCGCGCAGTGTGACGGCGACGACCCGCCAACTCTGACCGCGGGCATCCTGGATGCGATTCGGACCGCCGCGGAAGGCAACCGGCAGCGACAGCCGGTGTCCATGGTGGCCTCACACACGCCCATGGTCGACGCGCTTTGCCGGGCCGGGTTCCGTGGTCATCCGGAAGAGCGACCCTTCATCGTCAGCGGCCGGGACGGCCCGCCGCCGATTCCAGCCGACACCGACACGTGGCTGGTGAGCCTCGATTGGGGCGACAACGGATTGAGATATCCGTTCGTGGGACAGCCGCACTTGTAGCGACCGGACCGAACCGCACCGCGAAGGAGCGAGATGAGACTGGCGGACGCGCTGCGACAGGCAAACCAGCAGGCTTCACGGCCCGGAGACGTCCTGCGCGTGCACCTTGCCTGCGGCATCACGCCGCTGCATCTGCAGACCTTTCTGACGGCGCACCTGGCCGGCCGAGTCCGCGAGCGACCGGTGACCGTCGAAACGGGGGCCTTCGGCGACCTCCTCGGCAATCTCGAGCGAGCCCGGCGTGATCCGGCCGACGGCATCGCTGTCGTGATCGAGTGGTCCGACCTCGATCCGCGGCTCGGGTTCCGCACCACGGGCGGCTGGCCGCCCGACGGCCTGGCGGACATCGTCTCCGGAGCCGCCTCTCGGTTGAACGCGCTGAAAGCCGCGATTGCGGCCGCGGCAGACCATGAGCCGCTGTCCGTCTCGCTGCCGACGCTACCGCTTCCGCCCTGCTTCCGGCCGCCGACAGTCCACGCCGGGCCGCATGCACTGGCGCTGCGCGAAGCCGTCTGGGCATTTGCCGCATCGCTCGCCAACCACCCGGGCATCCGGGTCGTAGACACCCAAAGCCTGGACGCCGCCTCTTGGCCCGGGCAGCGGCTCGACCTGGCACGGGACCTGCAGTGCGGGTTTCCGTACCGCGTCGAGCACGCAAACATCCTGGCCGAACGGCTGGCCGCCCTTCTGCGGCCCGCCACACCCAAGAAAGGCCTGATTACCGACCTGGACAACACGCTGTGGTGCGGCATAGCCGGTGAAGACGGCGTGGATGCCATCTCGTGGCACCTGGATCGCGGCGACCATGCCTTCGCGCTCTATCAGCAGATGCTCGCCTCGCTGGCAGACCTGGGCGTGCTGATCGGCGTGGCCTCCCGCGCCAGTCCCGCCGTGGTCGAGCAGGCCCTGGCACGAGAGGATCTTCTGGTTCTCCGCGAGGCATTCTTTCCCATCGAGGCCGGCTGGGGGTCGAAATCGAAGAGTGTGGCCCGCATCCTGAACGCCTGGAACATCGGGAGATCGGAAGAGCACACGTCTGAACTCCAGTCACCGCTCATTATC
>CAZBFW010000036.1:0-13665 GCA_964491135.1 uncultured Phycisphaeraceae bacterium
CGACTGGATGAACTCGTTGGGTGACAAGGTGCCGCCGCTGGAAGTCTACGAGCGCAGGGGGCGCTCGGCGACATCCAAAGCCCCAGAGCATTCCGATACGCGGAAAAGAGCATCGCACAAACAAGGCGGCCTTGCGCTCCTCGGGCGAATAGGCGGTGCAGTCCGCGGCGTTGTGGGCTTGCTGATTCTGCTTGGCTTGCTGCTGAGCACTGTGATGGTCATTGTCAGCATGTTCTTCCGGGATCCGCAATCCGGGTTTCTTTGTGTTTCGATCGGCGTGGTTCTGCTCGGCCTGCTGTGGATGGTCACGTTGATCGGTGGCAGGCACTGGTGGGTGGTTCCCGGCGGAATCGTAAGCGTGGATCACCGGCTATGGCGATCACAGCGTGACGTCCGCGTGTACCGCAGCGCGAACACGCCGCTGTTTGTCGATTATAGCGAGTCGAAAGGGTATGTCCTGTTCCGCGGCCGCCTGGCCACCATCCCCGCGAGCTGGACCCTGCTGGCCGCGTGGCTCAGCACGGCCCGCAGCCCGACGGATGAGGAAATCCTGGCCTTCGTCGGCCCCGACGCCCGGCTGGCGTAAAGCACGATCAGCACGCCAGCGCGTGTTTCACTTCGTGCCTTCGTGCCTCTGAAAAGCCCCCCCGCCAGGGGGTGCCTCCGTGCCTTCTTCCCACCCATATTTCGCCGCGATCGGCATTCGCCGGCCGGTGCCGAACGCACGGGTGGTGACTTTCAGGCCCACCGCCGCCTGCTTGCGCTTGTACTCGTTCACGTCCACCTTGCGGATTACGTCCTTCACCACGGCCGGCTCGAAGCCGCGGGCGACGATCTCATCCGCCGACAGCTCCTCCTCCACGTACAGCCGCAGGATGGCGTCCAGCAGGTCATAGGGCGGCAGGCTGTCCTGGTCGGTCTGGTTCGGCCGAAGTTCCGCCGAAGGCGGCTTGGTGATGCTGCTGTCCGGAATGACTTCGCGGCCGGCCTTGCGGTTGATGTAGCGGGCCAGGTCGTACACCATCGTCTTGGGCACGTCGGAGATGACGGCCAATCCGCCGCACATGTCCCCGTAGAGCGTGCAGTAGCCCACCGCCAGCTCACTCTTGTTGCCCGTGGTCAGCAGCAGCCAGCCGAACTTGTTGGACAGCGACATCAGCACGTTGCCCCGGACGCGGGCCTGGATGTTCTCCTCCGTCACGTCTGGTGTCCGGTCGCCAAAGTGCGGCCGCAGTTCCGATTCGACGGCCGCGTGCATCCGCTCGATGGGAATCACCCGGTGGTCCACGCCCAGGTTCCGGGCCAGGGCCGCCGCGTCGGACAGGCTGTGGTCGCTGCTGAACCGGGACGGCATGGCCACCGTGTGTACGCGGTCGGGCCCCAGGGCCGCCGCCGCGAGCACGGCCGTCACGGCGGAGTCGATCCCGCCGGACAGCCCGATCACCACCGCCGAGAACCCGCACTTGTTCACGTAGTCGCGGGTGCCCATGACCAGGGCCTCGTACACGCTGGCGACGGGTCCCGGATACGGGTGAATCGGCCCGGCCGGGCGGTTGTCCAGGTCCACGATCAGGAGGTCTTCCTCGAAGGCCTTCGCTTGTGCGATCAGCGTGCCGTCCGCGGCCAGCACCGCGCTGGCGCCGTCGAACAGCAGATCGTCATTGCCGCCGACCTGGTTCACGTAGACCAGCGGGATGCCGTACCGAACGACCTGCCGCCCGAACAGACATACGCGTTTGGCCTGCTTGTCCACGTAGAAGGGTGAGGCGGACAGGTTCAGCAGCAGCTCGGCCCCTGCGTTGACCAGGGCACGGATGGGGTCCGCGTCGTAGAGGCGCCGGCCGTCGAGCTGTTCCTGGTTCCAGAGGTCTTCGCAGATGCTCACGCCGACGGGCACCTCTCGCCCGCCCGCGGGAATGCGGGCCACCGCCAGTTCCGGGCACGGCTGGAAGTACCGCGACTCGTCAAAAACGTCGTACGTCGGCAGCAGGTGCTTGCCGTGGTTGGCCACAATCCGCCCCTCGCGGCAGACGGCCGCGGTGTTCCAGAGGGTCTTTCCCCTGGGCGTCTCGTTTGGCCGGGCGTAGCCGACCACGACGGTCGTGGTTCCGGTCTGCGCGGCGATTCGCTCCACCGCCGCGAGGTTGTCGCGGATGAAGGTTCTTTTCAGCAGCAGATCGCGGGGCGGGTAGCCCAGTACGGCCAGTTCGGGAAACACGACGAGGTCCGCGCCTTCCCATTCTGCGTCCCGCACGAAGCGGAGGATCTTTCGGCTGTTTCCGTCGATGTCGCCCACCACCGGGTTGGTCTGGGCCAGGGCCACTTTCATGGTTCGTCGTCCTGCGATTGCCTCGGCCGCGGCGGGACGATTCTACGCCGAAGAGCCCCCGGGGGACACGGGCGGAGCCGTGGGGGCACGGGTGGCGGATGTCGGCGCATAAGAAAGGCCAACGGCGTCCTTCCATTGTTCGGGCCGGAGAGGGGATTGCAGAGGAAGGACTTTGTTGCCGTTGGCCCTGTCTTGGGATCGTTAACGCCCCGGCACGGCCGGGAACGATACTCTCAAGGTCTCCACCACTATCTTAGTCAGGCACGGGGGGAAAAGTCAGGTGAGAATCTTCCCCACGCGCGGCTCCTGTCACGAGCGATCCGTGTCGTTTTCGGCCGCTCTTGCGTCCGGCCGTCTGGATGCGCCCTCGACCAGGCCTGACCGTCTGATGCACGGGTCAAGGCGGGTCGGGGACCCTCCGGCCGGCTGCCCGCGTTGGCTTAGGCATTTTCCGTGCCGGTTCCGGCCAACTTCCCGGGCCTTCCGTTTGGGCCGTTTCTCGCGCGATATCGCTCCGCCGGGCGCTGGGTCGGCCTTTGGGCGCGCTTCTGGAATGAGGTATTTCTCGTAACCGGATGCGAAATGTTCAGCGCGGCGGGTGTTGCGAGGTGGGACAAAAAAATGGAGGACCCGAGCTCGCCGTTACTCGGGTCCCCGTTTCAGGCTGTTCGCTCATTCGAGCAAAGACCCACAGCCTCTGCGGCGATCATCGACGGCGGCGTGGGTCACCTTTAGCTACCCCTTGGCTCCGGGTGTTGCGAACGGGGTCAACGGTCGCGTCGCGCGCCCTCCCGGGTGTTATCGGGCGTATCGCAAACCCGACGGGTTTGGGCTACCCTTTGGGGCCATCGTGGCCCGAGTCCTGGAATCCATTGCGTTGCTTGTGCTCCTGGTCGTCGTCGGCCTGCGTCCGTTGATCGGCGAGACCTACGATTCGGCCGGCTCGCCCTTCGCGTATCCGGGCGGGGGTCTGGCGGATCCCTCGCCGGTCCGAACACTCGTGATCGACTGCGTGATTCTGACGGCCGCCGGGCTTTGGCTGGCGGCTCGGGCCATCGGTCCGCGGGTCAAATACCGCCGAACGGGCTTGGAGTGTGGGTTTGTCGTGGTCATGGTTGCGGCGGTCGTGTCGTGTTTCTTTGCGGGCAACCAGCGTTTGGCCATCAATGGCACTGCGGACTGGCTGGCGATGCCGGTCCTGGCCATCACCCTGACCCAGCTCGTGCGTCGGCCGTGGCAAGTGCGTCTGACCCTCTGCGCGGTGCTGGCTTCCGCGGCAGCCAATGCCGGCGAATGTCTGTACCAGAGGTTCGTCAGTTTTGAAGAGACCAGCCGGGATTACTACGAGCATCGCGGGGAAATATGGGCTCACCAGGGTGTGGAGCTCGATTCGCCGCAGGTTGAGGCGTTCGAGCGCCGACTGGCCGCCCGCGAAGCCACCGGGCACACGTGGCACAGCAACGTGGCGGGCGCGTACCTGGTGCTGGCGGCCTTCGCGGGACTGGGGCTGGCGGTCGGGAAGTGGTGCGGTTCCGCGGCCTCCGCAGGGCCCGCTGCGTTTGGCGACTCGGGCCGGCCGACGGGAAAACGGGGCCCACCGGACGCTCGATGGTCGTCTGCCGGGCGGGATACGAGGCTTGCGGGTCTGTCATTTCGGAAGGTCTTTGCGGTCACCACGGGGCTGCTTGCCTTCGGCGTGCTGGCAGTCACAGCAAAGACGGGAAGCCTGGGTGCGTTTGTGGCGGTCGCTGCCGTGGCAGTGCTGGGCGCCGCCTTCGAGTTGCTGGGGGGCTGGATTCGACGGCACCGTCGGCTTGCGTTCGGGTTGGGGTGGTCTTGCGCGCTGGGGGCGCTGGCGGCCGTGGTGACGCATGGCGTGGTTCGGGGTTCGCTGCCTGGCGCATCGCTGAGTTTTCGTTGGCAGTACTGGACGGCCAGTGCGCAGATGATCGCTGATCACCCGCTGACCGGGGTCGGCATGGAGAACTTCGGCCGGCATTATGTGAGGTACAAGCCCATCGAGAGCCCGGAGGAGGTGAAGAACCCGCACAACTTTCTTGTCTCGGCCGCGGCGGATTGGGGGCTGCCCGGGCTGGTTGGCGTCGTGTTGATGTTGGTCGGCGGGTCGTGGGTGTTGAGCCGGCCGACGCCGTACGATGTCCGTTCCCCCGTCCTCCTCGATGAGTCCGGCGGACCGGTGTCACCGCCCGGGCGTCCGTGGATCTGGGGGCCTCTGTTGATCCTGGGTGTTTTCGGTCCCCGCGTGTTTCTTCTGGAGAGCGATCTGTTTTTCTATCGCGTCTGGTCCACGGTGTTTCCGCTGCTGTTCTGGGCGTGCGCGTTCTCCGTGGCAGCGCTGGAAACGAACGTCTTCAACCGGTTTCAGGACGAGCCGCTGCCGCGACTGCCGCTGATGCTGAATTGCGGCCTGCTGGCGTTTCTGATCTCTGACCTCGTGAACTTCTCGCTTCTTGTGCCGTCCACGCTAACCACGTTCTTTGCGTTGACCGCAGTGGCGGCGGCGGTGCGGGCGCCGGTGGAGCCGGCCGGTGTCCGCGTGCGTCCGGTTCGCTGGTTGCCGGTTGCGCTGTGTCTCGTTGGGCTGGTTTTGCTCGTGGGATTCGTGGTTCGCCCGGTCGCGCGGGCCCGGGCCTATCTGGCGGATGCGCGACAGGGCCTGCCGATGGTGCCTGCGCTGGACTTGGCGCAGCAGCCGACCTACCAGGCCTACGCCCAAGCCGCGGAGGCGGATGCGCTGGATCCCACGGCCCCGGCCGAGCTGGCCCGCTTCGCCGTTGTCTATGCGGAAATGGCCGGCGGGCGTCGATCGGCGCTCACGGAGGCGGTCACGCGGCTTGAATCGGCGTTGGATCGCGATCCCCTTTCCCTGCGGTTGTGGAGAGATATGGTTCGCGCCCGGATGGCCCTGGCAGAGGCCGCAGCGGATCCGGCCGCATACCTTCAGGCCGCGGCGGCCGCTCAGCGAGTCGTCGAGTTGTACCCGACGTCGCCGGACGACCATGAGCGTCTCGGGGATGTCTATGCTTCCCTCCCCATCGAGCCGGAATCGCCTGTTCGTGACGCACGCGAGCGTGCCATCGAGGCGTACGAACGTGCCCTGGCGCTTGATGACGCCCGTCCGGAGTGGGAGGTGGTTCAACGCTTCAGCCTCCGCAAGCGAGAAGTCATTCAGGAGAAAGTGGACAAGCTGAGACAGGCGGCCCGTATGCGCCCGGATTGAGGACAGGGCTTCCAGGTTCGGGGGTCTTCTCGTGCCTGCGACTTGACGGGGGTATGCCTGCGTGCGGTAAACTCTGCCACGGCGGGCCCCTTGACGCGAGACGACTGACGGAATCAACCATGCCTACGTTTTTTGGACGCCGGTACATGCGACCGCCGGAGAGGGTTTCCGCGCGTGAGAAGGCGATCGGCGGGCTTGTACTGCTGATCGCGGCAGCCATCGTGGCGGCGTGCGTGGTGGGGATGACCCACGAGAGCACACCGCTCTTCGAGATCACGCCGGGCAACGAGAAGACCTCCCCCAACCGTGAGCTTTTGATCGCGGAACGGATGATGCCCGCGCTGGGGACCGCCGGTTGGTCCGAAGTCCGGGCGATTCAGGTGAACCCCTCCGACCTGCCGGCCGCCCTGCCGGCCGGTTACGATGTGGTTCACGTCTTCATCGGCCGCTACGAGAACCTCGCGGATGGGGCGCAGCAGGTGAGGGTGACCATCTACGACGCCGGCACCCCGGAAAACGCATTCGGGCTGTTCACCGCGCTGCGACCGGCGGATTCGGACCCTCTGGCGGTTGGTTGCGGCGGCTGGCGCACGCAGACCGGCGGGGGGTTCTGGGCGGGCCGGTACTACACCCGATTCGATCGCTCCACGGTGACGGAATCGGACCCGACGATTCAAGCCATCGCAGATGCGCTGGCGGGCGTGCAGGTGCGCTACGGTCCTGCGCCAGCCGAGCCTTCATCGACAGAGGCAAAGGAGGAATCGCTGCTGCCGTCGATCGAGTTGTCCGGGTGGGGCGAGCCCACGGGGCTTCGCGTTTACACGCCGGAAGACCTATGGGAGAAGATCAACGGCCGGGCGGACCTCTACCTGGCCTTCCACATGGTTCGCATGGTGTTCGGCACGTACAGCGACAGCCGCGATCCGGGGAAGTTCATCGACGTGTACTGGTACGACATGGGCATGCCGGACAACGCCTTCGGTATCTATCGTGCGGAGATGAGCAGCGAACCGCGGTCCGTCGACGTCGGGCGCGAAGGATATGCGACGCCGGGCGGCGTGTTCTTCTGGAAGGGCGGGAGTTACGTGCGGGTGGAGGCGTCGGACGGCTCGGAGGAGCTGGCCGACGCGGCGCTGGCCGTTGCTCGGGCGGTGGCCCGGACCGTGCCGGATGCAGACCGGCGGCTGTGGGCGGACGACCTGCTCCCGGCGGAGAATCGGGTCGCCGGCAGCTTCGGCTACGAGGCTACGGACGCGTTCAGCCTGGACTTTCTGAACGACGTCTTCCGGGCGGAGTACCGGGCCGGCGATGTCGCCTATACGACATTCGTCCATCGGGCGAAGGATGAGGCGGCGGCCCGAGCGACATTCGATGCGTACGCGGCGTTTTTCCAGAAGCACGGCCGCCTGGTCAAACGCGAGACACGGGAAGGATTCGACCTGGTCGTGGGGGAAGTCGGGGGAGTCGTGGACGCCGTGGTCGTGGTGAAGAATTACCTGGGGGGCGTCAGCGAAACGAGCCAGGCGGCCCTGGCCGAGGAGAAGGTGGTTGCGTTCGCGCGGATCTTGCTGTCCGAGGCGAACTGAGCGCGGACCGAAGAGGAAGTACCCGATGGCGGAATCGCAGCCAACCGAAACCGGCATGTCCCGCAGGGAATTTCTGCGTCGCGGCGGCGCCACCCTGGTCGCCGCCGGCGCGGCCACGGGCGGGGCGCTTTGGCTGTATGACCCCACCGGCAAGGCGGGGCTCCGGCAGCCGCCGCCGCAGCGATTGCCGAATTACTTCGCGAGCGTGGACTATCCCGTGTCCGCGCCGCGGATCAGCATCGCCCGGGGAGGCGCCCTCGACCCGCAGACCATCGAGAAGATGGTGCGGGCGGCCGTCAGCGGCTTGAATGGGGGGCCGGGATTGTCGCGTTTCATCCGCAAGGGCGACGTGGTGCTTCTCAAGCCGAACGTCGGGTTTGAGCGGGCCCCGCAGTTTGCCGCCACCACCAACCCGAACGTGGTGCGCGCGGTCATTCGCCTCTGCCGCGAGGCGGGCGCGTCGAAAGTGCTGGTGGCGGACAACCCCATCGAGGCGGCGCCCAATTGTTTTGCGCGGTCGGGGATCCAGGACGCGGCGCAGCGTGAGGGGGCCAGGGTGCTGATCCCGGCAAACGTCCACTTCACACCGCTGGCCATCCGCGAGCCGAATCCGGACGGCACGCCGCACCAGCCGGACCCGGCCCGGCATGAGGCGCTCGGCACCTGGCCTGTGTTCTGGGAGCCGTTGCGAGAGGCGAACAAGGTCATCGGCATCCCGGTCATCAAGGATCACAATCTCTGCTACGCGTCAATGGGGTTGAAGAACTGGTACGGGCTGCTGGGCGGTCGGCGGAACCAGTTTCATCAGGCGATCCACAACATCATCAGCGACCTGGGCCTCATGCTGAGCCCCACCGTCATGATCGTGGACGGCACGAGAGTCATGATGAGGAACGGCCCCACCGGCGGCAGCCTCTCGGATGTTCGGGACGGCAACTCCATCGTGGCGAGTGTGGACCCGCTCGCCTGCGACGCGTGGTGCTACGAGAACCTGCTGGAGCGTGACCCGGCCGCCCTGCGCTACCTGGACCTGGCCCAGGAGAAGTTCGGCGAGCAGGAGGCCGGCCCGCGGAGCTACGCGGAGGCCGGGCGATTCGGCACACGGCGCTGGACGGACTACAGGAGTCGCGGGCTGATCGTGGAAACCGTTGTACGGAGCGGCGAATGAGAATCACGACCGTACGCATCCTCGTTCAGACCGTGATGTTCGGCCTTTTCCTGGCGTTCGTGCTGCTGACCACGTTTACGCACCTGAACGACTGGCCGTCGGCGAAATGGGTGGTCAGCAAGTTCCTGGAGGTGGACCCGCTGGTGGGGATCGCCACCGCGATCACCACGCACACGGTCTACCGCGGCCTGCTCTGGGGCCTGGTGATCCTGATCCCCACGCTGTTCCTGGGCCGGATCTTCTGCAACTGGATCTGCCCGTTCGGCATCCTTCACCATTTCATCGGCTGGGTGTTCAACCGGCGGAACGCAAAGGAGAAGATTGAGTCGAACCGCTACCGGCCGCTGTTCGCCCTGAAGTACTACATCCTGATCGGCTTCCTGGCGGCGGCCGTGTTCGGCTGCCTGCAGATCGGCCTGTTGGACCCGATCGTATTCCTGTACCGGGCGTTCACCATCGGCGTGCTGCCCGTCGGGAGCATGCCCACCCAGAGTCTCTTCGGCGACTACGCCATGCACGCCAACGCCTGGGTGGTGGGGTTCCTGTTCCTCTTCTTCGTCAGCATGAACTGGGTCATCCCGCGGTTCTTCTGCCGGGCGGTCTGCCCGGTGGGGGCGCTGCTGGGCGCTCTGAGTCGCTATGCGTTCTGGAGGATCGAGCGCGACCCCGACAAATGCGTGAACTGCGACCTGTGCCTCCAGTCGTGCGAAGGGGCGTCGGACCCGCACAGGCAATTGCGGATGTCGGAGTGCTTCGTCTGCTTCAACTGCATCGAGGATTGCCCGCACGAGGCCCTGCGCTTCGCCCTCCTGCCGTCGCGCCGGCACGAGATTCGGAGCCCGGACATCGGCCGCCGCCGCGCCGTTTTTGCCGCGCTGGTCGGCGCGCTTTTTTTCGGTTGGACCAAGGCCGGCGGCAAGAGCACGCGAGACTTCTCCAGCAAGGTCATCCGTCCGCCCGGCTCGGTGGAGGAGCAGGAGTTTCTCGCCCGCTGCATCAAGTGCGACCAGTGCATCCGCGTGTGTCCGACCAACGTGCTGCAGCCGGCGCTGTTCGAGCCCGGCGTGGAGGGGCTCTGGACGCCGATCCTGAACTTCCGCATGGGGGCGTGCCAGCACCAGTGTACGGCCTGCGGACACGTGTGCCCTACGGGGGCGATCCAGCGGATCACGGTCGAGGAGAAGCTGGGGCTGGGCGCGTTCGAGACCGTCGGCCCCATCCAGCTGGGCACCGCCCATTTTGATGTCGGCCGCTGCCTGCCCTGGAGCAAGAACATCCCCTGCGTGGTGTGCGAGGAGGTCTGCCCGGTCTCACCAAAGGCGATCCACTGCGAATACAGGCAAATGCTGGTTCGGGACGGCAAGAAGCTCGTGCGGGCGGCGACGGCCACTGCCCTGACCCTGGCTGACTCTCCGGCCCCGGGCCAGGCCGTCGGCGGGCCGTGTACTTTCCGCCCCGGCGAGTTCAAGGGGGACGCGAGCGTCTCGTACCACGTGCAGGTGCACGCGGCGGGCGGGCTTGTTCGGACATATCCCATCGCGGAAAACGACGCCGACACGTTGGTCGTTGACGGCGTGATGGACCCCGTGCCGACGGCCGGTCTGGTCGCCGCCATACACGTACAGCTGAAGGTTCCGAAGATAGACACGGAGGACTGCATCGGCTGCGGGCTGTGCGAACTGGAATGTCCCGTTGTGGGAGACCGTCGGGCGGTGTACGTCACGGCCGAAGGGGAGACCCGCTCGATGAGCTACGCCGAGCGGGCCCGCAACCGGTCGTTGCGGCTGACCCGGACCGCCGACGCCCGGGGGGCCCTTGAAGAGAATCCACGGAGACCGGGTTGGGGCGAGATGCCCGATCCGAGGAGTTTGTTGAGTTGATTTTGTGCCGACTTTGCGGCCGCACATGAATGGAGGAGTGATCGTATGCTCGACGACGCCGTATCCCGACGAGAGTTCCTGCGTGCCGGCGCCGCCGCCGGCGTTACCGTGGCCGCCTTGCCGGCCTTGGCCCAGGACAAGCCCGCCACAACGCAACCGTCGGCCCTCGTGCCCAAGCGGAAGCTCGGCCGGGCCGACGTGGAAGTGTCCATTCTGAACCTGGGCACGACCTGGGGCTGCAATCTTCGGCACTTGAACGTCCTGCACGACGAGGGAATCCGTTTCATCGACACCGCCGCGTCGTACAAGGGCGGTTCCGCGGAGAAATGCATCGGCGAGTGGTGCGAGCAGACCGGCCACCGAAAGGAATACTTCCTTATCACGAAAGCCAGCCCGCGCACGCCGGAGGAGTGGGTGGCGGGCGTGGATGAACGGCTCAAGGCCCTGCGGACGGACTATCTGGACGCGTTCTTCATTCATGGGCTGGGCGACGGCAACTACGGCGGGCAGGCCGGCCGCGACGTGCCGAAGGACAAGGAATGGGCGGCGGCGGCCGAGAGGATGAAGAAATCCGGCAAGGTCCATTTTGTGGGCTTCAGCACGCACTGCAACCCGATTGAGCTTCGCACGGCCCTGCTTGACAGCGCGGCAGAGGGCGGCTGGGTGGACTTGATCATGCCCGCCACCAGCCCACTGCTCATGCGCGACAACGCGGAGTTCAACAAGGCCCTGGACAACTGCTACAAGGCCGGCATCGCCCTGATCTCCATGAAGGAGTGCAAGGGCGCCGACGGCATCCGGGAGATCATGCCGGACTTCGAGGCCAAGGGGCTCAACAAGTTCACCGCCGTTCTGACGGCGATGTGGTCCGACGAGCGGTTCGTCAGCGTCTGTTCGCTCATGGACAACATCCAGAAGCTGCGAGAGAACGCGGCGGCCGCCCGCAACTTCAAGCCGCTGAACGAGAAGGAAATGGCGGCGGTGGCCGACATGTTGCGCGGCGCCCGGCGCACGTACTGCGATGCCTGCGACGGAAGCTGCCGCCGGGCCGCCGGCACCCGGGCGGACCTCAACACCATCGCCCGCTGCGTGTCGTACGTCGAGCAGAGCGGGCAGCGGGAGGAGGCCCGCGCCCTGTTCGCGAGCCTGACGCCGGAAGCCCGTGACTGGTCCGGGGCCGATCTGCACGCGGCCACCTGTGCCTGCAAGTGTCACGTGGACTTCGCCCACGTGGTGGAGAAGGCACAGGAGTACTTTGCATAGGCGGCGAGTCGGGAAGGCTTGCTGTGCCGAGAATTCCTTCTCGGCATCGGACCAAGATAGTCCCCGCGCGCCGAGATCGCTCCAGCCGTGAGGGACCGAGATGGGAATCTCGGTCCAGCGAGGCGTGGCGACCGGCAGGGAAGCCGGCCCCGCAAGAGACGCTGGAAAGGCCAGGGCGTCATGTCTGATTCGAACGATTTCGCGTCGTACCGGGGCATGCGGATTCCCGCCGATACGGCGGCCGTGCTCTCGGCCGCGCCGCGCGTCATCATGCCCGAGAGTCGCGAGGATATCCTTCGGCTGGCCCTGGGGCCCGAAGGCGCGGACGCCTTCGAGGTTGCGTATGACGTTCCCGGGCACGGCCGCGTGGTGGAGGCCACCGTGGTTCGCTGCCGCAACGGCGTGGCGGTGAACTACGGCGATGCGTACATGCGGCGGCGCGATCCGGACTGCATGGTCATCGCGGACGACGGGCCGTCCGACAAGCCGCGGTTTGCCGACCGCTTCGGCGGGCCGTTTGCACACTGGCGCCGCGACATCTTGGACTGGCTGGCCGGGCAGGAACTGGTGGTTCTGCCGTTCCCGCCGGGCGGTCCGAAGCTGGGGTACGAGGCCCTGCTTGTCGGACCCGCCAACGCGGCCTTCTTCGCGGCCGCCCTCGCCGACCTGCAGGGGATGCTGGCGCCGTCCGCCCTGAGGGGCGAGTTCACGCCGCAGGCCATCATCTATGTGGCCCCCACGTTTCGGCACACGCACTGCGACGGACGGCAGGTGGTTGTCCACAACCGCAGCCCCCGGATGCACGAGGTGTTCTCACTGAACCTGTACCCCGGTCCCAGCGCCAAGAAGGGTGTCTACGGCGTGCTGCTCTCCATCGGGCGGGAGGAGGGCTGGATCACCGCCCACGCCTCCACCGTGCAGGTGGTCACGCCCTATGACATCATCGTCACGATCCTGCACGAGGGCGCCAGCGGCAGCGGCAAAAGCGAGATGCTCGAGTATGCCCATCGCGAGGAGGACGGGCGCCTGTTGCTCGGAGAGAACACCGTCACGGGCGAACGCCGCATGCTGACTCTTCCGCGCGGATGCCACCTCCAGCCGGCCACCGACGACATGGCCCTCTGCCATCCGGACTTTCAGGGCAACAGCCGCAAGCTTGTGGTGCATGACGCGGAGGCGGGTTGGTTTCTGCGCATCAACCACATCGCGCGGTACGGAACGGACCCGCACCTGGAATCCATCTGCGTGCATCCCGATGAGCCGCTGGTGTTCCTGAACATCGAGGCCGTGCCGCGGGCGACCTGCCTGATCTGGGAACACGTCGAGGATGAGCCGGGCAAGCCGTGTCCCAATCCGCGCGTGATCGTGCCTCGGCGGCTGGTGCCGGGCATTGTGAACGAGCCCGTGGAGGTCGACGTGCGGAGTTTCGGCATTCGCACGCCGCCGTGTACGCGCGAGGCGCCGTCGTACGGCATTTTCGGCGTGCTGCACGTGCTGCCGCCGGCTCTGGCGTGGTTGTGGCGGCTGGTCGCCCCGCGCGGGTATGAGAATCCAAGCATCACGGACTCGGCGGGTCTGAGCAGTGAAGGCGTGGGCTCGTACTGGCCGTTCGCGACCGGTCGGCGGGTCGCCCATGCCAACCTGTTGCTGGAGCAGATCCTGGCGACCCCGGGCACGCGATACACGCTTTCGCCGAACCAGCACATCGGTTGCTGGAAGGTCGGGTTCATGCCGCAGTGGATCGCCCGGGAATACCTGGCGCGTCGCGGGGGAGGACGTTTCCGCCCAGAACAACTGGTTGCCGCTCGGTGCCCGCTACTGGGCTACACACTGGCCGCCATGATGGTGGAAGGCACGCAGATCACCAAGTGGCTTCTCCAGGTACAGATGCAGCCGGAGGTCGGTGAAGCCGCCTACGACGCGGGCGCGCAGATGCTGGCGGATTTCTTCGCAAAGGAACTGCGGCCCTACCTGGACGAGCCGGACCTGCATCCGCAAGGGCGGCAGATCATCGAGGCGTGCCTGGCCGGCGCCGACGTCGAGGCATACCGAGAGCTGATTCCCATGCCCACGGCGTGACGCGCGGACCGAGATGGGAATCTCGGTCCAGCGAGCGGCAGTGCGTTTTGCCGGGCCGAGAATCCCTTCTATGAAAGCCCGCTGCCTGTCAATGCGTGCGCTTCGAGGGTTGGGGGGCG
>CAZBFW010000037.1:0-13580 GCA_964491135.1 uncultured Phycisphaeraceae bacterium
TGAACGACCCGAAGTGCTTGCTGATGTGCTGGACTTCAATGCTCATGTCCGATCCCCGGTCACGCGCTCTTCAGGCCCGCCTTGAACTTCCACTCCGCAAAGCTTTTGAGCACCAGCGTGACCAGCGCCAGCACCGTCAGCAGCGAAGCCACCGCAAAGGCGCCGGCGAAATTGTACTCGTTATAGAGAATTTCCACATGCAGCGGCATGGTGTTGGTCAGGCCTCGGATGTGGCCGGAAATGACCGACACCGCCCCGAACTCGCCCATCGCCCGGGCGTTGCACAGGATCACCCCGTACAGCAGCCCCCACTTGATGTTCGGCAGCGTGACCCGGAAAAACGTCTGCCAGCCCCCGGCGCCCAGCGACAGGGCCGCTTCCTCCTCCTCCGTCCCCTGGGCCTGCATGAGCGGGATCAGCTCGCGGGCCACGAACGGAAACGTCACGAAAACCGTCGCCAGCACAATGCCCGGCACCGCGAAAACCACCTGAATGTCGTGCCGGGCCAGCCACGGACCCAGGTAACCGTGGATGCCGAAGAAGATCACGTAGATGAGGCCGGAAATCACCGGCGACACCGCAAACGGCAGGTCGATCAGCGTGGTCAGCAGGCTCTTGCCCACGAACTCGAACTTCGCCACCGCCCACGACGCCGCCACCCCGAATACCAGGTTGGCCGGCACCGCAATCACCACGGTCAGCAGGGTCAGTTTGATCGCGGCCCGCGTGTCGGGCGTATGGAGCGACTCCCAGTATACGCGCACCCCTTCCGAAAAGGCCTGGACGAACACCGCCGCCAGCGGGGCGATCAGGAACAGTCCCACAAAAACCAGCGCCACCAGGATCAGCAGGCAGCGTACCGGCCACGGCTCCGTGGTGGCCCCGCGCGGAGCGCCCACCACCACTGGACCTTCCGGAATTCCCTGCTCTTCCTGAATCACGAACCCACCCTCACGATCGCCGTACGCAGTGCCGCTGCCCGCTCCACCACTGCAACAGGTTGATGATCAGCAACAGCACAAACGACGCCAGCAGCATCGACACCGCGATGGCCGTCGCTCCCGCGTAGTCGAACTGCTCCAGCTTCATCACCATCAGCAGCGGAACAATCTCCGTCCGCATCGGCATGTTGCCCGAAATGAAGACGATCGAACCGTACTCGCCCAGGGCACGGGCAAAAGCCAGCGCGAAACCCGTCAGCAGCACCGGCCAAAGCTCCGGCAGAATCACCCGCCACAGCGTCTGCGCCCGCGGGGCGCCCAGGCTGGCCGACGCCTCCTCCACCTCCGGGTCCAGATCCTCCAGCACCGGCTGAAGCGTCCGCACCACGAAAGGCAGCCCGATGAACGTCAGGGCGACCACGATGCCCAACGGCGCGTAGGCGACCTGGATGTCCAGGGGAACCAGATACCGGCCGATCCAACCGTTGCCCGCATAAACGGCCGTCAACGCAATGCCGGCCACCGCCGTCGGCAGGGCGAACGGCAGATCGATCAGCGCGTCCACCAGACGACGGCCCGGAAACCGGTACCGCACCAGCACCCAGGCCAGGATCAGGCCGAACACCAGATTGATGCACGCGGCGATGGCCGACGCCCCGAAACTCAACCGAAACGCGGCCAGCACGCGGGCGTCCGTGATGATCGCCCAGAATCGCTCCGTGCTCAGTTCCGCCGTCCGCAGAAACAGCCCCCCCAAAGGGATGAGGGCCACGAGGCTCATGTAAACCACCGTGAACCCGAGCGTCAGCCCGAATCCCGGCAGAATGCTCCGCTGTCTCAGCAACACCCTCATTTGCCGGCCCCGGCTTCGGTACCGATCACCTCACGTCACTGCCCCGGCTGGTAGATCTGGTCGAACACACCGCCGTCCGCGAAGTGTTTCTTCTGGGCCTTCTGCCAGCCGCCGAAGGCGTCGTCGATGGTAATCAGCTCCAATTTGGGGAACTTCTCGCTGTACTTCTCCGCGATCTTTGGATTGGACGGCCGGTAGTGGTACTTGGCGGCCAGCTCCTGCCCCACGTCCGAGTACAGGAATTCCAGGTATGCCGTCGCCAGCTCCCGCGTGCCGTGGGCGTCAACCACCTTGTCGACGATGGTGACCGGCGGCTCCGCCAGAATGCTCATCGACGGCAGCACGATCTCGACCTTGCCCTTGCCGAGCTTCTCGACCGCCAGAAACGCCTCGTTCTCCCAGGTGATCAGCACGTCGCCGATCTCCCGCTGCACGAAGGTCGTGGTCGATCCGCGGGCCCCGGAATCCAGCACGGGCACGTTCTTAAACAGCTTGCCGACGAACTCCCGGGCCTTGGCCTCATCGTTGTCGTTGTGCTTCAGCGCGTATGCCCAGGCGGCCAGGTGGTTCCACCGGGCGCCGCCGGACGTCTTGGGGTTCGGTGTGATCACGGATACGTCCGACCGGGTCAGGTCGTCCCAGTCGCGAATGTTCTTCGGGTTGCCCTTGCGAACCAGAAACACGATCGTGGACGTGTACGGGCAACTGTTGTTGGGCAGCCGTTTCTGCCACCCCTCGGCGATCAGCCCCCGCCGGCTGACCTCGTCGATGTCATACGCGAGCGCCAGCGTGACCACGTCCGCCTCCAGCCCGTCGATCACCGCCCGGGCCTGCTTGCCCGCCCCACCGTGGGACTGGCGTACGGTGACATCCTCGCCCTTCTCGCTCTTCCAGTGCGCCGTGAAGGCGGTATTGAACTCCTGGTAAAGCTCCCGGGTCGGGTCATACGAGACGTTCAAGAGCACCTTCGGGGCCGCCATGACCGGCATCGTCCAGGCCCAGACCGCCGCCAGCACCGTCGCGCCAATCCATCGTCCGCTTTGCATGATTCCCGCCCTTCGCGTCATGGTTCCTCCGGTCAGACGATCCCGCAAACACGGACCGGCCGCCTCGGGAAGAGCGCAGGAGGAGGAGGAAAACCGCCCTTCCCGAGGGCGACCGGCCGGGTCAATCCATTGGTCATTGGATTACGAATATGGCATCCGTCGTGCCACAACCCCGTAAACCCGCGCCGGCACGATTCTCAGTCCAGAAAACAGCGTTCTGGGGTGGTTCGCGGGCAAGGGCCGTGAAATATGATGGAATATCTGGATAATGCTGGCAGAGACAGGGTATATATGGTAGGATATCTGTAATATGCAACGGCTTATGACCCTGCTGTTGGATGTCTGGCGCGAGGCCGGACAGCACATCGAGATTCAGGAGGCTGCCGCGCGAATCGCCCCCCTCCTTGCCAGGCATCTGCCGCTTGATGTCCTGCTGGTCCGCCAGATCGACGTGCAGCGAGCATGTGTGGACACCCTGGCCGCGGGGACCCCCAATCGGGCGCGAACGCCGGAGCTGACCCGAACCGCATGCAGCGCCAATGAGCTGGAGGATCTGCTGGCCTGGTGCCGGCGGGGCGAGACGCTGCCGGTTCCGGAGAACGCGGACCGCTCGCTCAGCCATCCGTACGTGCCCGAGGGCATAACCGGCGACATGCTCATCGGCCCCCTGCGGCGCGAGACCGGGCCGGGCGGCCTGTTGGTCATGGTGGCCGCCGCCGGACGGAGCTTCAGCTCAGGCCACATCGAGCTGTTCCGGGCCTTGCTGGCACCCTTCGCCGTCGCGCTGGAAAACGACCGCCGGCTCCGTGAGATGGAGTCGTACCGACAGGCCGCGGAGGCCGACCGGCAGTCGCTGCTGGCGAGGCTGGGGCGGCAGGACATCAGTGACACGATCGTCGGCGCGGAATCCGGCCTGCGTGAGGTCATGGAGCGGGTGGACCTGGTCGCCCGGTCCGACGTGCCGGTGCTGCTGTTCGGCGAAACCGGGTCCGGAAAAGAGGTGATCGCCCGCGCCATTCATACGCGGTCGCCGCGGACTTCGGGGCCGTTCATGCGGGTCAATTGCGGGGCCATTCCGCCGGAGTTGATCGACTCCGAGCTGTTCGGGCATGAGCGCGGCAGCTTCACTGGTGCGGTCGCGTCCCGTAAGGGCTGGTTCGAGCGGGCCGACGAAGGCACGCTGTTCCTGGACGAAGTCGGTGAGCTGCCCCCGGCCGCCCAGGTCCGGCTGCTGCGCATCCTGCAGGACGGAACATTCGAACGCGTCGGCGGGGAGAAGCCTTTGAAGGTGGATGTCCGCATCGTCGCCGCCACCCATCGCGACCTGCAATCCATGGTCGCCGAGGGCACGTTCCGGGCCGACCTGTGGTATCGAATGGCCGTCTTCCCCATCGAGCTTCCTTCGTTGCGTGATCGGCCGGAAGACATGCCGGCCCTAGCCGCCCATTTCGCCCTTCGGGCGGCCAAGCGGTTCGGCCTGCCGATCCTCGCCCCGACGCCGGACGACATCCACGTGCTGCTCACGTATGACTGGCCGGGCAACATCCGAGAGCTGGCGTCGGTCATCAATCGGGCGGCCATTCTCGGTAACGGTCGGAAGCTTGAGATCACCAAGGCGCTCTGGGGCACACCGGCCCCACCCCGTGCCGTGGCGGAGCCAGCCCGCGCAGAACCGGCCCCCGCCCCGCCGCCCAATCCGCCGGCTGCGAAGCAGACGTCGGACTTTCCGCCGCTGGACGCGGCCATCCGCAACCATATCGAAACCGCGCTGAAGATGACGCATGGCCGGATCGAAGGCCCCTTCGGGGCCGCAAAGCTCCTCCGCGTGAACCCGCATACCCTCCGGGCGCGAATGCGCAAGCTGAAGGTTGACTGGAAGCGGTTCCGACCCCCTCCGCCATCCCCGGAATGACCGCAGGCCGGTGATCGCGTGGCGTCGCCGCGCGTGACGGGTGACCGGTACAGCGATATGATGGCTGCTTCGCCGTGCCAGGGAATAACGGCGTGAAGCGATGCGGCGGGCGACGGTTCAAACCGGAGCAGAGAACGAATGCGAATCACTGGAACGTTCCTGGACGAGATCACCCACGACATCCCCAGCCAGAACTGGGGGCCGGAGGAATGGGCGGCCGACTTTGACGTGATGCGCCAGATCGGCATCGACACGGTCATTCTGATCCGATCGGGCTATCGGGAGCAGGCCGTTTTCAATTCCTGGTCGCTTCGGCAGCACCGACCCATGCTTCCGGTACACCGGAACCTGGGCCTGCTCTTTCTGGACCTGGCCCAGCAGAACGGCATGAAGCTGCTGTGGGGCATCTACGACCCCGGCAACTGGGCCCAGAACCCCAGACAGGCGTTGGCGATCAATCGCGATTTCATGCATGAGGTGAACGACCAGTTCGGGCAGCATCCGGCCTTCGGCGGCTGGTACCTGACGTTCGAGCTGTCCCGCAACAATCCGGAGCAGGTGGAGTTGACGGTGGCGGCGGGCGACCTGGCCAAGAGCCTGACGCCCTCGCTGCCTACGCTGATCTCGCCGTACATCGCCGGCACAAAGGCCCCGCCCGGCGTGAAGCCCATCACGCGAGAACAGCACGAACAGGAGTGGCGTACGATTTTCGGGCAGATCCGCTCCTGCATCGACATCGTGGCGTTTCAGGACGGCCACGTGGACTTCCTGGACGCCCCGGACTACCTGATGACGAACCTGCGCCTCGCCCGCGAGGCCGGCCTGACCTGCTGGTCCAACGTGGAAACTTTTGACCGGGACATGCCCATCAAGTTTCCACCCATCGACTGGCGGAAGCTGGAATTCAAGATCGACGCCGCCCGCGAGGCCGGTGTGGACAAGCTGATCACGTTTGAGTTCTCGCATTTTCTCAGCCCGAACTCCGCGTATCCCGCCGCACGCACGCTGTTCCGGCGCTATTGCGAGCGGTTCGGGCTGGAAGTGACCCTGCCCGCGTGCTGCGGACGAGAACACTGAACCGGAAGCGTCATGAGCCCGTCCGCCGAGCGCAAGGTTAGTCCGGAGATTCGGGCCGCCTGGGCCGGCCTGCCCATCGCGCATGACGTGGACGTGCTTGTGCTCGGGGGCGGACCGGCCGGCTGCGCCGCCGCCATCGCGGCGGCCCGCGAGGGCGCCCGCACGCTGCTGGCTGAGCAGTTCGGCTTCCTCGGCGGCATGGGAACGGCCGGACTGGTGCCGGCCTTCTGCCCGTACACGGATCGAGAGAAGCCCATCATCCGCGGCATCGCGCTGGAGATCCTCGAAGAAATGAAGGCGGGGATGCCGCATTTGCAGCGCGATTCGCTGGACTGGGTGCCCATCGACCCGGAACGGCTCAAGGCAATTTACGACCGCAGCGTGGAGGCGGCCGGGGCTCGCGTGCTGTTCCTGACGCAATTCATCGACGTGGAATCACCGTCGGACGGCATGGTGCCGGCGGCCATTCTGCACAACAAGTCCGGATTGCAGCGGGTGCGCGCCCGTGTGGTTGTGGATTGCACCGGCGATGCCGACGTGGCCGTGGCCGCGGGTGCCGCGTTCGAGAAGGGCGACCCGCAGACCGGCGAGCTGCAGCCCTGCACCATGTGCTTCGTCCTGGCCGGAATCGACCAGACCCGCCTGCAGGCGTTCCTCTGGGCGGACAACGCGAAGAACCTGTTGCTCAAGGAGGTCATCGCCCGGGCGAAGGCCGCGGGTGATCTGAACATTCCGGAAGAGGCCGCCAACGTGGCGTACCAGTCGGACAGCACCATCGGGCTGAACTTCAGCCACGTGTTCGACGTGGACGCGACGGACGCCGAACAGCTTTCGCGGGCCCAGGCGGAGGGCCGGCGGCTCGTCGCGCACCTCACGGAGTTCATCCGCAAGTATCTGCCGGGCTGCGAGCGGGCGTACCTGGTGAGCACCGGCGTGCAGATCGGCGTGCGAGAATCGCGGCGAATCACCGGGGATTACGTGCTGACCCTGGACGATTACCTGTCGCGGCGTTCCTTCCCCGACGAAATCGCCCGCAACGCGTACTACATTGACATTCACCTGTCGAAGAAGGAGTGGGAACGCTCGCTCGGCGGCTCGGTGGATTGGGCAGCGCGCATCCACGAGTACGGCCCCGGCGAGTCGCACGGCGTGCCGTACCGCTGCCTGATCCCCCGCGGCCTGAACAACCTGCTGGTGGCCGGGCGGTGCATCAGCACGGACCGCCCCGTTCAGGGCTCCATCCGGACGATGCCGAACTGCCTGGCCCTGGGCGAAGCCGCCGGCTGCGCCGCCGCCACCGCCGCCCGCGACCACGCCGGCCACGTTCGCGCCGTCCCCATCCAGCCGCTCCGCGACCGCCTCCGCCACTGGGGCGCCTACCTGCCGGTACCTACCGGAGAGAATGCCAAGGAAGGCAAGTAGGCAGTCGTGTAGACGTGCGCCAGGCCGCGTCCGGTGGCTTACGGCAGCACGTATTTCGCCGCCAGGGCCTTGTCGATCCGCTGCTTGCAGGCCTCCAGGTGCGCGCGGGTGTAGGCGTCAAGCTGCGAGCCTTCGGCCTCCAGCACGCCGCTCACGCGGCTGCCCATGTCCTCGACGGTCATCCGGGCGACGGCCACGCAGTCGGCCGGATACAGGGCACCGGGCGAATGCAGCGCCATGCCGATCATCTGCTCCACGTACTCCCGCTGCAGGTCGCGGCGGAAGCTGGGGATCCGCGGCCGGCGATCCGTCCACGGACCGGCGCCGCCCGGCTCCTTCAGCTCCGCCCACACGGCGTCCGTCAGCGCGGTCAGCAGTTCCGGCACGGTAAAGACGTCATCCTGCGGGCAGGCCATCACCTGCCCGTCGTGAAGCCGCGTGAGCGTGATGGGGTTGAGCATCACGGAGAAGGCCATGGCCCCCAGCCGTCGCACGCGGTCGTGGATGCGGAACTCCTGCGAAGCATCGAAATCATCCGATTGCCAATGCTGCCAGCGGCCCGGTCCCAGGTGGTTCAGCAGATCCGGCTCAAAGGCAAATGCCGACGGAGACAACACGGTCCCCGTCATGAACCGCACCGCCTCCCGCTGCTTCTCGGCGGGCACCGGAACCAGCGGCGGCCGGGCGTTCGGGTCACCCTTGTGGTCCCGGTGCACGTACATGCCGCCGACCGTCCGGCCGGACACGTAGATGCCGTACGCGTAGTGATTCAGCAGCATCCCCACCACCCGACGCAGGCGGGAGTAGTTCTCGCCGTCCTTCACGGCCCAGTCCGGCGACTCCGCCAGCAGTCGCTGGTACGTCTCCACCTGGAGCCGGGCAAACGCCACCGGGTCGTCGCCGTTGTCCCAGGGAATGGCAAGCGGGTCCGGCTCCAACATGCCCGTGTCTTCGTCCGTGGCATAGTCCAGTCCCGGCTCCGCGACGCGCGACGTGATGGCCTTGAGCATCTCCTCTTCGTTTTTGAACGCGGAGCCCGGTTGCTGGTAGCCGTACGCGATGGCCCAGTAGTCGTACGGTCCGAGCGTCGGCGTGGCGAACACGCCCTGCCCGTCCTTGACCGCCGCGAAGTTGTACGGGTTGTAGTCCATGACCGAGCCGACCGTCGGCTCGTCCTTGGAGCGGCTGGCCCGGATCTCGTCGAGCGGCTTCCAGGCGCTGGCCTTGAAGTTGTGCCGCAGACCCAGCGTGTGGCCGACCTCGTGCATGACGGTCTCTTTCAGGGCCTGCCCGATGAACTCTTCCGGCAGGTCGTCCAACCCCTCGGCCTGGGCCAGGGCCGACGCCATCGCCAGTTGCCGGACGGCGCCCCGCGCGTGCTCGCACGAATGCCCGAAGTGTTCCCGCAGGAATCGGTGCGGCTCCATGGGGCCTTCCGGCCGCTGCAGTCCGAACGCCACGCGATCCACCGACGATGCGGCGTGGGCAATCTCATCCAGCCCATGCGCGAAGCACTCGGGAGAAGTCAGAGACCTTTCCCACAGCGCCTCGAACTGGTAATCCGTGAACGGCAGGATTGCCTTGGGCCCGAATACGCCGTAATCGTACTGGATCCACGCACGCAGCATCGAGTCGTCGATGATGATGTCGGCATCAAGAATCTGCCCGGTGAACGGATTCACCCGCGACGGACCCATCGCGAACGCCTCGCCGCTGACGATCCACCGGATGAAGTTGTACCGCACGTCCGCGGCGTCTTTCTCCACGTGGACGGTGTCGGTCTGCTGGATCACCTGGATCGCGTTGCGCAGGCCCGCCTTCTCGAAGGCCTTGTTCCACTCGAGCACGCCCTCCCGAACGTACGGCCGGAACTGCGGCGGAATGGTCTTTTCCAGGTAGAACGTGATCTGCGTCTCGGGCTTCACGTCGGACACGTCGGCCTTGGGGTCCGCCTTCTCCAGGTGCCAGCGGTTCACATAGCGCTTGAAAACGGTTTTTGCGTCGTGGGGGGCCGACCAGTCCTTGATCGCCGTCAGGAAGTAGCCGATCCGGTTGTCCGCCTCCCGTGGCGAGTAGTTGTCCTTCTCGGGCAGGCGGGAAAGGCTGTAGTGAACGCGAGCCTGGATGCCGTCGCCGGAGTCGCCCATCAGGGCCACGTCGACGGCCAGCTCCACGTTGCTCTCGAAGGCCTTGACCTGGCTCCAGCGACTCAGGCCGGAATCGACCCGCCGCCCATACACGCGGGCCAGCCCCGCGAAATCACCCTTGAACAGGTCGGCCAGGTCGATCACCGGGTCGCCCTGTTTGGTTTCCGTCACCACCTTGACCGACTGAACGATGGCGTCGGTGTAGGTGCGCTGGACGACATCCTCCACGGCGCCGCCTTTGGGTTTGCGATAGCGCGGGTCCGCGGCCATCAGCACAAGCTGCTTGTCGAGCCGGTCCCAGTACACCACGCCGTCGTCCCACTGGAAGCCGGTAAAGGCCGGGCCGCCCGAAACCGTGCTGGCCAGCAGGAAGTGCTTCGTCAGCATCGCCTTGGGCACGGCCGCCAGCAGCTTGTCCTTGTCCTTGTCATAATACAGAGTGAAGAATCCGGTCCGGACGTCCATGTCTTTGGTCACGTCCTCGAACTTGGGGTAGTCCGGCTTCTCTTCCTTCTGCTTTTCGTCGGCGTACAGCGGCCAGGCGATCCCCGCCACAATCAGCGCCCACCACGTCATGGCCAGTCTCATGCTGCGCATGTTCGGTCCACTCCTTCGATCGAGAATCCGTCGGGATTACAGCCGGAAGTCCGCGTCCAGGGCCTTGTCGATCCGGGCCTTCGCGTCTTCCAGGTGCGCCCGCGAGAAGGCGTCCAGCCGCGACCCGTTCTCCTGCAGAACCGTGCCCATGCGATCCGAGAGGTCGGCCAGCGTGGCCCGCATCACAGCCGTCACGTCCGCCGGGAGCGGACCGCCGCGATCCAGAACCACCTGGACCAGCATCTCCTGGTGCCGACGCTGCAGATTCCGCCGCACACTGGGGATGAACGGATCGCGATCCGTCCAGGACTTCGTTGCATCCACGCCCTCCAATTCCGACCAGATGGCATCCGTCACCAGGCCGACCATCTGGGGCACGGTCAGCGTCTCCTGGTCGGCGGGAACCTGCAGTTCCGCGTCGTACATTCGGGTGAGGGTGAACGGGTTCAGCAGGTGGAACAGCGGCCAGTACTGAACGGCCAGGATGCGATCGTGCAGCGGATACTCCTGCCACTCATCAAACGCATCCGATTCCCAATGGTCCCACCGGCCCGGGGCCAGCTTGGCGAGCAGCGCCGGGTCGAACCGGAACGCCTCCGCCGAGAAAAGATTGTCCACGATGAACGCCAGGGCCTCCCGCTGCTTGGCCGCGGGCACCACCTCAAAGGGTGGCCGGGCGCCCGGATCGCCCTTGTGATGGCGATTCACGTACTGCCCGCCGACGAAGCGAACGGCATAGCGGGCGCACTGCCCGTATTCAAACAGCAGCATGTCAAACGCCCGGCGCAGCTCGTTGTAGCTCTCGCCGTCCTTGACCGACCATTCGTCGATGGTCGCCCGAAGCTTTCGGACCATCTCCATGCGATGCTTCGCGTAGGCCACGGGGTCGCTGCCGTGGTCGTGCCGGTTCACCAGCGGGTCCGGGCCGACGTAACTGGTGTCTTCATCCGTGGCGTAGTCAAGCCCCTTCTCCGCCGAGCGCTGCGCGACCTTTCGCAGCATGTCTTCCTCTTTCTCCTCCTCGGCCGGCCAGCGGTACCCGTACTCGATGGCCCAGTAGTCGTACGGCCCCAGCGCCGTGGTCTGGAATCGGGCCTGCGCCTCCGGCTCCGTCGCAAACAGAGGAGAGATGTAGTCCATGACCGAAGCGCAGGTCGGCTGGTTCGGGTCCTTGTTGGACAGAATGGTCTCCAGGTCCAGCCAACTGCTGGCCTTGAAATTGTGTCGCAGCCCCAGCGTATGCCCCACCTCGTGGGTCACCACCAACTTGAGCGCTTGCCCGAGGAACTCCTCGCTGAGCTCGCCACCGCCCGTGGCCGCCAGAACCGCGTTTGCGAAGCACAGCTCGTGCGTCACGCCCTGGGCGTACGTGCAGACGTGCTGCGAATCGAATCCCGGCAGCGCCAGGGGTTCCCCGGTCGTATCGCCCGGCTCGTCCAATGCGGCGAGTCCCGGCCGGGCCAGCCGCTCCCGCTCCGTCGGCAGGTCCCACTGGGGATACTGCTGGAGAAACGACTGCAGGGCCGTGTCTTCGCCGGTGGCCGGCCCCTTGGCCGATAACGCGGCATACTGCCTTTTCAGCGCCCGCACGAACGAATCGTCAAACACGATGTCCGCATCAAGAATCTGGCCGGTGATGGGATTGGCCCGCGACGGACCCGCCGCAAACGCCCGGCCCGTCACGATCCAGCGGAAGAAGTTGTACCGCACGTCTTCCGGGTCCTTCTCGGCGTGGACGGTGTCCGTCTGCTGCATCACGGCAATCGCGTTGCGCAGCCCCGCTTTCTCGAACGCCTTGTTCCACTCCAGGATGCCCTCCCGGATGTAGGGGCGGAACGCCTCCGGCACCGTCTTCTCGATGTAGAAGACGATCTGGTCTTCCGGTTTCACGTCCGACAACGCCGCCTTCGGATCCTCCTTCCGCAGGTGCCAGCGCTGGATGTACCGGTGAAACAGCGTGGGATCCTTGTGATCACGCGTCCAGTCCATCACCGCGGTCAGGAAGTAACCGATCCGGTTGTCCGCTTCACGCGGCTGGTAGTCCGTCTCCGGCATCTCCGAAATGCTGTAATGCACCCGCGTGCGAGTGCCCGAATTGCCCTGCATGATGGCCGCATCAACCCCCAGCTCCACGTTCCTGGGAAACGCCTTGTACTTCGCCCACTGGCTCAACTCGGCGTTCATCGACCCGCCCAGGGCCGCCGCCACTCCCCCGAAGTCGTTCTTGAAGATGCCGTCCAGGTCAATGACGGGGTCTTCGTCCTTCCTGCTCACGATGGGTACGGCCAGGACGATGCGGTCCGTGTAAGTGCGGCGGATCACCTCGCCCACGCCCTTTTCCTCGCCCATCTTGTAGCGCAGCTCGGGCTCCAGAAGCAGCAGCTTCTTGTCGCGCTCCTGCCACTGCACCAGCCGGTGCCCGAACTGGAAACCGGTGAACCGCGGCCCCCCGGAGATGCTCGTCGCCAGCAGGAAGTTCTGCCCGATCCGATTCTTCGGGATGACCGCCAGCAGGTGGTCCTTCTTCTTGTTGTAGTACAGCGGCAGGAAGGCGTCTTTGGCGACCAGTTCGTGGTCCTTGCTGACCTCCTCAAAGGGAGGATAGTCGGGCTTCTCCTTCTCGCCGTCCTTTTCCGCCGGCTTCTGCGGGACCGGCGGCTTGGCCGGTGCCGCCTCCACCTCCGACGGGTCGTCCGCCGCCCGCACGGCCGCCGGAACCAACAGTCCCAGCATCACCACTCCGAATCCCGCACCCCACAGGTGCCTCGCCTTCCATCGGTATCCGAGCATCTTCGTCAGGCTCCCTTTGAATCGGGCATCTCATGCTTGCGCAACTGCGCCGCGGCACACTCGGCATGCCGGACCCCGAACGAGGCGCAGACGTACGTCTGCGCTCGATCTCGTGAGGAAGAGGAATCCGGCAGACATTCCGGAACAATGCCTTATAGCAATTGCGGGGCAAGTAATGCCAGTATCGGGCGAAGCTGGGGAAGGTTCTTGACTCGTTCACGCAACTTCTTACCCCGCAACGGTATCCGGCCACACCCGGCCTGGATCGGCTCCACGCGCGGACTGACCCGCAAAGGTTCTCCAAATCCACTTGCCAGTACTGCGACGCGGGACAGATGAAACCCGGTGGAGCGCCTCGATCGCAGCGCCCCCGCTACCGCACGCGGCCGCGGGCAGGCCATCCTTGGCAGCCGCCTCAACCGCGGCTACCATGCCCGCAGACCCGAAAACCCTGGATCACTCCTTGTCCCGAACGCCTCCTCACCCAGTCGGGCAACGGGGATGATCGCGGAAGCCCGAGCCGACGTCCGGCGCGGCGGACACGGGCTCAACCTGGATCGGGGCCGGAATACAGGATGGGCCGGGCAAACCCCTGAGCCGTCCGCGGCAAGACCCGCGGGGCCGCAGAAAGATCGCCATGGAACTCCCGCGACGGGATCGCGATGACGTATACCTCCCGGATGGTCTGTTCCGGCAGACGCTGGAGCGGCTGCGCGAGCGCAAGGATGCCCACGACCTTCGCATCGGGATCGTGAACGCGTTCGACTTCCGGACCCGGATGCTCCCGTACTGGTA
>CAZBFW010000038.1:0-4277 GCA_964491135.1 uncultured Phycisphaeraceae bacterium
CGCGGGCGACCTGGGCATCGCGATGGGCGCCGCCGGCAGCGACGTGGCCGTCAAGTCCGCGTCGGTGGTCCTGTTGAACAACGATCTGAACCTGCTGCCGTTCGTCGTCGGCTTGTCGCGGGAAACCACGAAAGTCATCTACCAGAACCTGACATACGGTGTGCTGTTCATCGTGATTATGGAAACGTTGGCGATCTGGGGGCAGTTGACGCCGCTCCCGGCGGCGTTCCTGCATACCGTGGCCAGTGCGGTGGTGATCTTCAACAGCGCCCGGCTGGTGCGGTTCGGCGAGAGTGATCAGATCGCCGCGTCGGCCCCGCCTGCGGAGCCGGAGCCCGCCGGCCCGCGCCCGACCCCGGTGCCCGTGACCGCCTGACGGCCCCTTTGCCTGGGGTGACGCAACCGCGTCTTTTGATGGGAGCTCCGCATGGAAATGAATATCACCGTACGAGGCGTCGAAAACCCGACCAAGCTGCGCGAGTTCGCGGAAAGCCGGCTGGCCAGGACCCTCGCCCGGTTCGAGGACCGGATCCTGGACGCCGCGATTCGCCTGGAAGACGAAACCGGGCCGACCAAAAAGGGCAACGACAAGCATTGCAGCATCGAGGTCAAGCTTCGTTCCGGCAGCGTGCGCATCTCGGAAAAAGGCGACCAGTTCGAGGCCACCATCAACAAGGCGCTGGACCGCCTGAAGGCCGCCCTCAGCCGTGAGGTCGCCAAGGCCAAACGCGGCGTCGGGGAGGGCTGAAGCCCGAATTCCGGATTACGAATTGCGAATTGCGAATGACGAATTGCGAAGGCCCTTCACGCACGCAGATACGTGAAGAGGTCGGATCGCAGCCGCGCGCGGGGCACCCTCCGCGGGCATCGCGCGGTCAGTCCAGGGCGCGGGAGATGGCCTTGCGGATCTCGGCGTGTACGTCCACGGGGTGCGCGACGTGCGTCCAGCGGCGAATCTCCGGAGGGTCCTGGTCGGGAACAAATTCGATCGTCGCCAACCGGGCGAGCTGTTCGTCCGCCGTCGCGGAGAGCCGTGTGTTGCGGATTCGAACGAGCGGGCACGACCACACGCTCGGCCGGCGCACGCCCCGCACCGTCATGACCCGCCGATTCGTCAGCACGTAGAACCGGGATCCCCAGCGCATCAGGGTGATCAGAACGCGGACGCCCAGGCCCAGCAGGATCAATTGCATCCAGACAAGCTGGGACAGCCCCAGTATGGACGGCGGGCAGAGGTGCGGCATGAGCGCCAGCACCAGCATCGCCGCCGCAATCCACTTCAGCGGCTCCAGCAGCACGAACCACGGTGAGGGCTTGATCGCGAAGAGGATGATTTCCCCGCCATCCAGCAGATCGGCCGGCAGGCTCAGGGAGGACGCGGGCAAAGCCTCTGCCCGTTGCGGCGGCGCGGTGGCCGCCGCGGCGAAAGCCGCGGACCTCGGTCGGACATCAACAAGAGCCGGAACCATCCGGGTTCATCCTGTGGCGTACACCTCGGGCTTGAGCACGGCAATGTGGGGGTAGTTTCGATACTGGTCGTTGAAGTCCAATCCGTATCCCACCACGAAGCGATCCTCAATGTCGAAGCCCACGAACTCCACCGACACGTCCGGCGGGTTCTTCGCCAGCTTGCGAAGCAGAACGGCCGTCTTGAGCGAGCGGGGACGCCGCTCTCCCAGAAGCCCCTTGACCAGCCGCAAGGTCCCCCCGGTGTCGAAAATGTCGTCCACGATCAGCACGTCGCGATCACGGATGTCCACGCTCAGGTCCTTCATCAGCCGGGCCCCGCGAGACTCCGTCGCGGCACCCGAATAACTCGAGACCGTGATCAGCCCGATCTCCATCTTTATCGGCATCTGCCGGATCAGATCGGCCAGAAATATGATGGACCCGGAGAGGATCGTCACGATCGTGATCCGGTCCTGCGAGTTGGGATACGACAGGACGATCTCGCGCGCCAACTCGTGCACCCGAGCCGCGATCTGCTCGCGGGGTATGAGGATACGCTCAATGTCGTGGTCCATCCGGCCCAGTATATCGCGGCCGGCGCCGACAACCAGATGGGGTTATCGGAACCCCTCCCGGCCTTCCCGCTGTGGGACCGGCTTTCCTCTTGTGGGACCGGCCTTCCGTGTGGGACCGGCTTTCCAGCCGGTCTTGTCCCTCCAGTTTCCAGTTTCTAGTTTCCAGTTTTCCAGTGTTTGTGGGACCCCGGCGAGCCGGGACGCGCCGGGATTCCAGCCGGTCTTCGGCCTTTCTGAGGGACCGGCCGGGTGCGCAGGGACTCCAACCGCATCCCGCCTTGCATCCCCGCCCTGGCCACCGTAGAAGTGTCCCCCGCGAGGTAGCCATGGGCATCTGCAGAAAGGGCCGGGGTTGGCGTGGAGGAGTGTTCCTGCTGCCCCCGCGCCCTGACACGGCCGAGCATCCGGTTTGTTCCACACGCGCACCGGAGCGCCTGCGCATTCCGCTGGCCCAGCATCGCGAGACGGCTGCCACTCCGTTGGTGGAGCCAGGGCATACGGTGAAACCCGGAACCCTGGTCGCGGAACGCCCGGGCGGGGAAGGCCGGGTCCATAGCCCGGTGTCGGGCGTGGTGCGCGGGCTCATCCACATCGACACGCCGTATCGGCGGCACGTGCCCGCGATTGAAGTCGAGTCCACCCCGCCGGGGCAGGAGGAGACTCCGGTCGTAGTGCGGCACACGGGCGACTGGCCCGCCGCCGCGGAGTTGGTGAGCCTCTCGGCCGCTCACGGCGTGATCCTGCCCGACGCGGCGGCCCTGGCTCAGGCCGGAGCCGTGAAGCGGATGATCGTGACCGGAATGGACATGGCGCCGCGCCAGACCGTCAACGTCCGAACGTTGGCGGACCACGCGGAGACACTCATGCTTGCCGCAGCGCGGCTTCACGGAGCCTTGCGGGCACAAAGGACGGACATCGTCGTCAGCCGCACCCGGCGCGACCTGGCGGCCGTCCTCCGCGGACTATGCCCGGGACAACCGATACGCGTCCGGGCCATGATGAACCGTTATCCCCAGGCCCACCCACACCTGCTGGCGGCAGCACTGACCGGCCGCGAGGTACCCATCCACGGATCTCCATTGGACTGCGGAGCCTGGGTCATCGACGCCGTGACCCTCTGGGATCTGTACGGCGCGGTGGCCTGCCGCAGTCCCGTCGCCTGGCACACGATCACGCTGCTGGGTGACGCCGTGCTGACACCCGGCAACTACCGCGTACCCGTGGGCCTGACCGTTCGCCAGATCGTGGACCGGGCCGGTCTGGCGGCCACGCCGCACCGAATCATCGCCGGCGGCTGGTTGAACGGCGTGACCGTCGCCGGCGGCGACATCGTGTTGACCCGGAAGACCCGCTGCCTGACGGTGCAATCGCAAACGGGACGCCGGCCTCCCCCGGCCGCCTGCATCCGGTGCGGGGCGTGCCTGGAAGCCTGTCCGGTGGGGCTCGATCCGCGGACCCTGTATGATCGTGCGGAACGGAATCGCTTTGACCGCGTCGAGCGGCTCCACCCACGGGCCTGCCTGGACTGCGGACTGTGCGACTACGTGTGTCCTTCCTCCCTGCCTCTCATGCGAGGCGTTCAGCGGTGTTGCGAACATGTCCGATCCGGCTGACACGATTGTCCATTCGCCCGCCTGGCCGCGGACCTGCGCGGCGGACGAATCCCCCTTCGTCACACGTGGGGCAAGCGTGGAACGAACGTGCTGGCTCATCGCCGCAGCCGCTCTGCCGGTGCTGGGGGCCGGGGCGTGGATTTTTGGAATGGCCGTACTCGGACAGTTCGCGGCGGCGGTGGTGGGGGCCTGGCTCGGCGAACGGCTGTGCCGTCGATTCCTGGCCCAGGGCGGCCGCGGTCGGCTGCCGCACCTGATCGGTCTCGGTCTGTTGCTGGGCATGACGCTCCCACCCACCGTGGGTGTGCTCGTACCCCTGGTCGGCGGATTCGCGGCCATCGTGGTGGGTAAGACGCTGCTGGGCAGCCTGGGCAATTACCTCTGGAACCCGGTGCTCGTGGGATGGGCCATCATCTCGCTCGTGTTTCCAGGGGCGCTGCGACCGGCGCAGTGGCCGTTCCTCGCGGCGGACCACCAGGGGACCGGCTCGCTGTGGGCGGTGATCGGCGGGCCGACGTACCGCGGGTTTGAGTTGAGCCCGCCTCCGCCGGGCGTCGAGGCGTGGGCGGCGCCGCGCCCGGTCGACGTGCTGGTTCCACAGTATCCGCCGCTGTTTGGCGGCGGCGGCAACCCGCGTCCG
>CAZBFW010000038.1:4287-11190 GCA_964491135.1 uncultured Phycisphaeraceae bacterium
GTATGCCGCCCTGGTCCGACACCGTGTGGGGCACGGTCGGCGGCAACGTGGGCGAGACGTGCGCAGTGGCGATCCTGGCGGGTGGGATCTTTCTGACGGTCTGCCGAGTAGCGCGCTGGACGTTACCGGTCGGCGCGATGGTGGCCGTCGGAGCACTCGCCGCCATCTGGCCGGTGCAGATCGACGGTCCCGGCTCGCCGGCCGTCTGGCTTCCATTGACGCAGATGCGCGACGGTTTTCCCGTGGGTGTCGCCCTGGTGCTGTTTCACCTGACCGGCGGCGCCCTCCTGACGGCGGCGATGCTGATCGCGCCGGACCCGGTGACGACACCCCTGACGAATCGCGGCCACCTCTGGTTCGGCATCGGGCTGGGTGTGCTCACGTTCGTCTTTCGCGTGAACGGCCTTTCGCTCGGCGCCGCGTACTGGGCGCTGCTGGCGATGAACACGCTCGTGCCCCTGATCGACCGCCTCACCCGCCGCCGCGTCTATGGCACGTGAGTCCTCGTGGCGTCCCGATGGAATCGCAATTCTCGCCCCCGTCCCTGGTCATTTGTGGTGCCTGCAAGCTCGCCGACGACGTCAACGAGCCGAGCGACATCCAAGCAGTGAAACCGTCCGGCCTTGGATTCGAGCACCACAAGCCTCTTCCCTTCCTCGACGACGACATCGGCCTCAAGGCCCTGTCGATCGCGATCGTAGTGCAGTCCCGCACACGCTGAATCTCGTCAATGATCACCCCGCGATAGAACTGGGCAAGAAAGCCGCGCGGGTCCGTGGCGGCGAACGCCCGGACGTCGGGAGATTCCAGATTGGCGTAGTCGTGCCGGGGAAACACCATGCGGCACAACGTCGACTTCCCATTCTGCAGAGGTCCGGTCAGGGTCACGGCAGGGAACTTTGCCGCCAGCGTGCGGAGTCTCGGGGCCGGGTCGCGGTCGATCACGGACTGGAAGCCTGCCCGAGCAGATCGGCTAAGTCAAAATCACACTTTGAATTAGCCCGTCCGCCGCGGAATCACGGAATTACGGAATCAGGGCTACAAAGAATACTCTGGCGTAGGGCCGGCGCGCGGGTACAATCGCGGGATTCACCCTGGTCCCGCCGTGGGGCCGGGAACAACCCTGGTCACCGAGGTGCATTGAGCCATGGACGACAACGGCAGTGGCGGCATGGCCGTTGCGGAGTCAACGGGCGATGACCCATGCCCGTGTTACACCGCACCGACCGAACGGCGCCGAATGAGCCTCCGGGCAGGAGGTGAGCGGGTCTAGTTCTGCCTCGCCCTCCGGCTGCCTACCGGCCCGTCTTTTCCACGGCCGCATGTCCTTCAGACGTACGAAAGAAGGCAGCCATGCGTAACCCCATGCTCATTCCGGAATTGCTGGAACTGATTGACACCGAGGATCTCGCCTCGCTCCGGGAGGTGCTTGATGCGATCCATCCGGCGCAGTTGGCCGACTTTGTGGCGGCCCTTGATGACGTGGATGTCTGGCGCTTCCTGTCGGTGGCCCCCCAGCAGGAAGGAGCCGAGATCTTCGCCCATTTTGACCTGGACCGGCAGGTCGAGCTGGCCAGCGGCGCGAACCGGGGGGCCATGGCCCGGATGCTCGAGCAACTGCCCCACGACGATCGAGCCGACCTGGTGCAGCGCCTGGACCCGGAGATCGCCGAGGAGATCCTCCCCCTGGTCGCCAGGGCGGAGCGGGAAGACATCCGCAAGCTGATCGGTTACGCCGAGGGAACGGCCGGCTCGCGGATGAGCAGCGACTACGCCACGCTTCGTCCCGACCAGACCATCGCCCAGGCCATCGAGCAGGTCCGCTTGCAGGCCCCGACCCGGGAGACCATCTATTACATCTACGTGGTGGACGAGCAGCATCGGCTGATCGGTTTCGTGTCCCTCAAAGACCTCATTCTGGCCAGGCCCACGCAACGGGTCCGCGACGTGATGCACGAAGACGTGATCAGCGCGGACGTCGAAGAGGACCAGGAGCCTGTCGCTCGCAAAATCGAAAAGTACGATCTGCTCGCCATTCCTGTGGTGGACCCCGATCGCAAGATGGTGGGCATCATCACCCATGACGACGCGCTGGACGTCATCCGCCAGGAGCAGCAGGAGGACATCGAGAAACTCATGGCCATCGGCGGCCGGCACCAGGTGGGCGAATACCTGAAAACGCCGGCGTACCGGCACTTCTGCAAACGCGCCGGCTGGATCGTCGGCCTGGCGGCGCTGGGGCTGATCAGCGGCATGATCATCCACGGTTTCGAGGGCACGCTCACCGCCATGCTCATTCTTGCCCTCTACATGCCCATGGTCGCCGACACCGGGGGCAATACGGGCAGCCAGTCCGCCACCGTCGTCGTTCGGGCCCTGGCGCTGGGAGAAATCAGCCCCCGCCACGTGCTCAGCGTGCTCTGGAAGGAGTTCAGAGTATCCTGTCTGCTGGCGATCATTCTCGGCCTGCTCTCGTTCGGCAAGGTGCTGTTCCTCTCGCGAAGCAGCGAGGTGCCGGCCGGTCACACCTTGAGCGGTATCGGCGTATGCATCGCGCTGGCGCTGGCCCTACAGGTGATCACGGCCACGCTGATCGGTGCGGTCCTTCCGCTCGGCGCGGCCCGGATGAAGTGGGACCCCGCGGTCGTGGCCAGTCCGGCGCTGACCACCATCGTGGACATCACCGGCCTTCTCATCTATTTCACCACGGCCAAGCTTCTCCTGGGCGCTTGACCCGCGATCAGGATGGCGAAAGAGGGACTTCCCCGGAAGCAACTCGACACCGTGACGCGCGGGTCTGCACGAAGGGGGAGAAACGGGGCGGACCCGGGGGCAGGCATCCGTCTTCGGACGTGCTCCGCCTGGCTGGGCGAGCGTTCGACCATGCTGCGTGTCGCAAGACGGTTACGCCGCCCGCACGTCGGCAGCCATGACGAACTGGTGGTACAGTTCCGCGTACCGGCCGCCGGCCGACAGCAGTTCCCGGTGCGTGCCCCGCTCGAGGATCCGGCCCTGGTCGATCACCAGGATGCAGTCCGCCTGCTGGATCGTGCTCAACCGGTGAGCCACCACAAACGTCGTCCGGCCCGCCAGCAGCCGCTTCAGCGACCTCTGCACAAGCTGCTCCGTGGCCGTATCCACGGAGCTGGTCGCCTCGTCCAGCATGAAAATCCGCGGGTCCGCCAGGAACGCCCGCGTAAAGCAGATGAGCTGCCGCTGACCGAGCGACATGTTCGCCCCCCGCTCGCCGACGTCCGTCTGGAACCCGTCCTGCAACTCCAGAATGGCCTCGTACGTGCCCAGCGCCTTCGCCGCGGCGACGACGTCGTCGTCCGTCGCCTCCGGCCGGGTGTAGCGGATGTTCTCCATGACCGTGCCGGTAAACAGGTAGTTCGTCTGGAGCACGAGCCCCGTCTGCCGGTGCAGCGACTCGGCCGTCACGTGGCGGATGTCATTCCCGTCGATCAGGATGCGACCCTGCTGCGGCAGGTAGAACCGGCTGAGCAGCGAGATGATGCTGCTCTTGCCGCCGCCGGTGTGCCCCACCAGGGCCACCATCTGCCCCGCCTGTGCCTCAAAGTCGATGTCGTGCAGGACCGGCCGGCTCGGGTCGTAGCCGAACGTCACGTGCTCGAACCGCACGTGCCCGCGAATGGTCGGCAGCGGCCGGGCATCCGGCAGGTCGCTCACGTCCGGCTGCGTGTCCAGCAGGGCGAACACCCGCTCGCCGCCGGCCATGGCCATCAGAAGCTGGTTGTAGAAGTTCCCGAAGTGCACAATGGGTCCCATGAACCAGTCCCAGTAGAGGAAGGCCGTCACCACCGACCCCACCCCCACGCTCCGGTCGATGCGGCCCGAAGCCACCAGGTACCCGCCGTAGAGCAGAATGATCGCCCGGCCCGTGAAGCCCACGAAGGCCAGCGACGGCTGGTACATCCCGTTCAGCCGCGCCGCCTGCACGTTGTTGGCCGTGTTGCGGCTCTGGAGGGCATTGAACACGCCCAGGTTCCATTCCTGCCGGCCGAACGCGGTCACCACGCGCACGCCGGTAATGTTCTCCGCCAGGTTGGTGGACACGCGCGTGAAGCCCTCGCGTACGATCTGGTATTGGACGGCGGCCCGCCTCCGGTACGCCAGATTCAGCAGAAACAGGATCGGCGCCAGCCACACCACGGCCAGGAACAGCCGCGGCTCCGTCCTGAGGAGCATGGCGCCGGCCACCGTCAGCATCAGCGTGTTCTTGATGGTGGTCTCGATGCCCCACACGTTGACTTCGCGCAGGCTGTTGATGTCGCTGGTGCAGCGGCTGATGATCCGGCCCAGCTTGGTCTTGTCGTAGAAGCTCATGGAGAGTTTCTGCAGATGGGAGAACAGCGCACGCCGGAGGTCGAACTGAACGCGCTCGCCGGCGTCGGTCAGCACCAGGATGGTCCAGCGCTGAAACGCCATCGCCGTCGCCAGCACCAGGGCCCACAGGCCCACGATGCCCGCCAGGTGCCGGATGGCCCCGTCCTCGGTGGGCATGGGGTCCAGCCGTCCGGCCGCGAAGTTCGTCGTCCAATTGATGATCGCCCCCATGAACCGCGGCGACTGCATCTCCAGCGTCACCATGATCATGCTGAGCACCGAGCCCAGGACATACCGGCGTCGGTACGGCCTCAGGTACGTGAGCAACCGCCGGATCAGCTTGCGGTCGACGGGCCGATAGCGAGGCTCGCCGAACTCGGTGAGCACGGGCGGGCCGGCGGACGCCGGTGCGCCGTCCCGACGGCGCCACGGCCTCAGCGCCGCCAGGCGTCTTCGCCATCCGTTGCCTTCCGCGCCCTGCGGACGGGCGTCCGGTCTGTCATCCAAGCGGCTCACCGTGGATCGTTCCCTCGATTTCGACCGGCGCGGCCGGCTCTTCGTACTCGCGCATACGCTTCAGGTGCGAGCGATCCTCTCCCGTGTCATCCAGCTCCTGATCACCGTGCAGTTGCAGGCTCACGATGTGGCGATAGTGGCCCTCCTGCCGAAGCAGTTCCTCATGCGTGCCCGTCTGTGTGATCCGCCCGTGCTCCAGCACGATGACCAGGTCCGCGTTCTTGACCGTGCTCACCCGGTGCGCAATCACGAACACGGTCCGATCCTGCATGACCAGCCGCATCGCCTTGCGAATGACATCCTCCGTCTCGGGATCGACCGCGGAGGTCGCATCATCGAGCACCAGAATGCGCGGGTTGGCCAGCAGGGCCCGGGCAATGGCCAGCCGCTGCCGCTGGCCGCCGGACAGCGTGGTCCCCCGCTCGCCCAGCGTGGTGCCGTACCCTTCGGGCAACTCCCGCACGAACTGGTGGGCCAGGGCCAGCCGGGCGGCTCCCTCAATGGGGTCCTCCGGCGCCACGGGCCGTCCGTACGCGATGTTCGCCGCGACGGTGTCGCTGAACAGGAACGTTTCCTGGAACACGTAGGCAACGTTCGTGCGCACGCTTTCCAGGGTCGCGTCGCGGATATCCATGCCGTCAATCAGGATGCGGCCCAAGTTGGGGTCATAGAAACGGGCGATCAGGCTCACCAGCGTGGTCTTGCCCGCCCCGGTCGGCCCCACGATGGCGACCACGCTGCCGCCCGGGGCCTCGAACGTCACGTCGTGCAGCACCGGTTTGGCCGGGTCGTATCCAAACGTGACACTCTCGAATCGCACCGTGCCCGGCCCGTCCGCCAGGGGCTGCGCAGCCGGGTTCTGCGGGACGGTCGGAGCGGCGTGGAGCACCTCGTGCAGCCGGCGGGCGGAGACGACGGCATTCTGGTACTGGTCGTTGATGACGGATATCTGCTGGAAACGTCCCAGGATGGCGCCCATGGCCGAGCCGAGCATCAGGATGTCGCCCGGCGTCAGTCTCCCCTTGAGCACCAGGACCCCCGCCGCCATGAACAGCGTCAGGTGCGAGGCGGACGCAATGCCCCGCATCACCGGCATGAAGTTCGCGAACAGCCGGATACGGAACATCACCTTCGCGAAGAACGCATCGCAGTTGGCATTGTACTTCTGCATTTCCAGACGCTCCGTGGCAAACGCCTTCACCACGTGTACGCCCGCGATGTTCTCCGTCAGGATCGAGATGTTCCGGTCGCCGACCTCCATGACCTCCTTCAGCGTCGGCTGGGCCCGGCGGCCGAACCGGCTGATGTACCACATCCAGATCGGCAACGGGGCCAGGGCAAGGCCCGCCACCCACGGCGAACGCGAGAACAGCAGCACGAGGTACCCGCCGCTGATGAGCACGATCTCCAGCGTGATCAACACCGCCGACTGCACGAACGCACGCACGTTCTGCAGGTCGCTCAGCGACCGGTTGATCAGCTCCCCGGTGGAGATGGCGTCGTGAAACCCGAACCCCACCCGCTGCAGCTTGTCGTACACCGCTTCCCGGATGTGAAACACCATGGTCATGCTGAGCCGGGCGTTGGTGACCTCGCGCAAGAAGCTCAGCACACCCAGACTCAGCGTGAACCCGCCCAGCAGCAGAACGATGCTCCGCAGGGCCGTCGCCTCCGGGCGGCCGCCGGTCAACCACGCCCATGCGCCCTCCGGCGCCGCCATCGCGGCCACGTCGACGGCCTTGATCCGGTTGACCGCCTCCGCCATCACTCGCACCGCGGTGATTTCCGCACCCGTCCACACGACAAGGAGCAGGCAGGCCAGCACCACCAGCCGCTTCACCGGCCGCAGGAACCGGAACATCCACCGCACGAGCTGACGTTGACTGATTTCCTTCGCGTCCGACGCCACCGATTGCCCCACCCACGACACGGACAAACCCCCTCTGTCCGACCAACAGCGATTCTACCCGCGGGAGAGCGGTCAGACACGAAGTTCAGCGGTTTTTCGTGTCTGGGCCAGATCGGAAGAGCGTCGTGTAG
>CAZBFW010000038.1:11200-13560 GCA_964491135.1 uncultured Phycisphaeraceae bacterium
TCGACGGCACCGTCGTCCACCGCATCATCGTCGAGATCGAGCAAGACGGAATCGTCGGCCGCGGCGAGGCGGCGCCCTCGCCCTTCTACAACCAATCGCTCGATACGGTGGAGGCCACTCTCCGCCAGGTCGGGCCCCTGCTGGGCGACGACCCGTTCCAGGTCGGCCCCATCGTGGACCGCCTGCTGGCCCGCTTTGACGACCAGCGAGCCACTGTGGCCGCCCTGGACGAGGCCCTGCACGACTGGGTCGGCCAGAAACTGGGGGTGCCCGTCTGGCGACTCCTGGGCCTCAACGGAACGGACTGCCCCCCCACCTCCATGACCGTCGGCATCGCCGACCTGGATCTGATCGCCCGCAAAACGCGCGAGGCCGCCGGCTTCCACATCATCAAGGTCAAGGTGGGCACGCCGAATGACGAAGCCGTCCTGGCCACCGTTCGCCAGAACGCCCCCGGGCGCAAGGTGCGCGTGGATGCCAATTGCGGCTGGTCCGCCGACGAGGCCGTGGACCGCATCCAGGCGCTTCGGCCGTTTGACCTGGAGCTCATCGAGCAGCCTATCGCTCCGCATCAGTATGACGCGCTGCGCCGCATCACACAGACGGTCGGCCTGCCGGTCATCACCGACGAAGACAGTTGCCGGCCCGCCGACGTGGTGAAGCTGGCCGGCATCGTCACCGGCATCAACATCAAGCTGTCCAAGTGCGGCGGCATCCGGCAGGCGTTCGACATGATCCGCCTCGCCCGAAACCTGGGCCTCCAGGTCATGCTCGGCTGCATGGTGGAAACGTCCGTCGGCATTTCCGCCATTGCCCAATTGGCCGCGGTGGCCGACTATGTGGACCTCGACGGCCACCTTCTGCTGGCGGACGATCCCTTCACGGGCCCGGTTCTGCGGGACGGCGTGGTATCGCCGCCCGACCGCCCCGGCCTGGGGATCGGGCGGGCTTGAGCCTGGCGGGTGCGGTGCGGCGCGGTTTGTTGACAGCGATGAGGTCCGAGGTTCAGGCTCCCGAGGGCTCAGTCGCGCGGAAGTCCGCCATGTTCGCGGTTGTGAACGGCCCCGATTGAGTTCCCGCAGACAGCGGACGGCCGGTGGCGCGGAGCGAGCCGCGCGCAACCGAAGGCTGCGGCGGTCCGGTCGATGTTCCGGCAGGCCCGTTCTGAACCTCGGCGCCGCCGTCAATCTCCCGTTGTCTTCCACGCATCGACGGTCAGGTGAAACACCGAACACTTCTTGTCGTCGACCAGCAGAACCTGGAGCGTGTCGCCCTTGGCGCTGACGACGGCAACGCCCTCGGCTCGGAAATTGTCTGGCAGGTCGCCGCGATCCTGGATTCGCTCACCTTGCGGATCCCAAAGGACCAAGCGCTGACGATCGGGCGAACCGCCTTGAGACTCCAGCACCACAATGTAACGCTCGCTGCCGGGGATTCGGTCCATGGACCGAATGCCTCCAGGCAGGTGGCCCCGGGAACCCGACAATGCGCCGACATCGATGCTCTTCCATGCCGACGCTTCCGGGACCTCGGTCGACTCCTTCTCGATAAGCCGCAAGAACAACACCGGGGCAGCCCGCCCGGAAGGGGCCGCTGAATCGAGCGGACCGCGGAAGCCCAAGACCAGGACGGCGGCCCCGTCCTCCGCCGTGGGCGCGCAGGCCAGACCCTCCACGTCGATACCGCCGTCCTCGGCACGCCGAATACGCTCCGCGTTCGACCAGGTCCGGTTGGAGTTTGACAGAAGCCAGCTGCGCAGGTCCGGGCTGTGTTGCGCCGAGACCCGGCGCAGGTCCACCAGCGAAGGACGATCCGGCCCGGGCTCCAGTCGAAAGCGGACCGCCTGAACCCGCGCGAGCGGGTCTTTGGGCTGGCCGTCTTTCGGCAGGCTCAGCGAGGTCATCGCAAAGTACTCTCCTTCGTCCGTCCGGGCGAGTCCCTCAAGGTCTTCCAGTTGGAACTGCTCCGACTGACGCCGGGTCAGCAGCCGGTGCGCCGCGATCTCGTTGTCGGCATCCACCTCGTCGGGGCGGAACATGAACACTTCATAGCCGGGGTTTTCGGGGCCGGTGTCCGAAACCCCCACGGCAACCTGCAGGACGGGATCCCATACCAGGCCGGACGGTTCCAGCTTGCCGCCATTTCGCGCCACCAGCCGAGGATATTCCCCCGTCTCGCGCGCGCAGGCCATTCCGCAAAGCGGGGCCGCCGCGAGGAAGGTCAAGCACATGCTCGGAAGTCCGTACAGCCTGGTGATCATCTCGAATGCTCTCGGATCTCTAGAGTGAGCAGTGCGCGGCAGTTTCCGGCGAGGTCACGGACCTCGCCGGAGCGACGCGGGAAGATCTTCGGCCCGGGCC
>CAZBFW010000039.1:0-13556 GCA_964491135.1 uncultured Phycisphaeraceae bacterium
GCTGCCGGGCGTTCAGCACGCCCATGGCATGCAGGGCCCGCACGTTGTCGGGCTCCTTCTGAAGGATGTGCTCGAAGTGGTCGCGGGCCGCGTCAATCTGTCCCTGCTGGGCCAGAATCTGCCCCAGGCTATAGCGAGTGTCCAGCTCGTTCGGGTCGATCTGAATCACGCGGGTGAATTCCGCCTTGGCCTCATCCAGCCGCTTCTGGTGCATGAGCAATCCGCCATACCAGGCCCGGATGTCGGTGCGGTCGGGTGCTTCTTCCAGTGCCTGCCGGTAGAGTCTCTCGGCCCCGACCGGGTCTCCCGCCTCCTGGGTGGCGTAGGCCAGCAGCCCCAGCATCTCCGGATCGTCGGATCGGCTTTCCGCCGCTGCCTGGAGGTGCTTAATGGCTTCCGTTGTCTTGCCCGCGTGGATCAGGGCCAGTGCCAAGCCGCGGAGGGCACTCTGATCCGTGGGGTTCAGGCGATGGGCTTTCTCGAAGTCGGCTGCGGCATCGGCATGGCGGCCCAAACGGGCCAGGGTCTGTGCCCTCTGGCAGAGTCGCCCGGCGTCGTGTGGCGCTTGTTCCACGAGTCTGTCCTGTTGCTCCAGGGCCTCCGCCCAGCGGTTCTGTTCGCCCAGCAGCCGGGCCAGGTATTCGCGCGGTTCCGCGGAGTCGGGGTCCGCCTGAATGGCGCTGTGATAGCTGACGATGGCTTCCTCGATGCGGCCCTGTTTCTCCAGGGCATAGCCCAGATCGGTCTGGAGGCGAGGGTCTGGAGTCTCGGCCTGCAGTGCTTGCCGAAGCATGGCCTCGGCTTCCGCGAACCTCTCCTTTCGGAAGAGCACGAGGACTTGGCCACGGACGGGTCGGACGCCGTCCGGATCCAGTTCCGTCGCTTTTTTGAAAAACTCGTTCGCTTCATCAAGGCGGCCCTGCCCGATACGGACCAGCCCGCGATCTCGCAGGACCAGGGGGTCATCCTTCAGGGTCTTCTCCAGGATTACGAGCTGCGCTTCAGCCTCATCCCAGCGTTCCGCCTTGATCAGGTACTCCGCGAGCATGAAGCGCAGATCGTCAGCCTTCGGGTCGATTTCAACCACCCGGGCCAGTTGATCGCATGCCTCGCCCATGCGATTCGTTGCCTTAAGCGCGTTTGCAAGATCCACCCGTACCATGGCGGCCGTGGGGAACTTGTCGACAACGCGGCGCAACATGGCTTCGGCGGTTGCATAGTCTCCCTCGCCGTACGCCGTCATGGCCGCGTTGTCGATCCTGATGTCCTCGATGTGGCTGCGGGGGTCTGCTCCGTTCGGCTCGAAGATGTCGATTTCCCGTTCAATGTCTTCGCCGCTGGCCCCACTCGCGTAGCCGATTGTCACCAGGTTTCTGCGTGCCTCATCCGTCATGCTGACCTTCGCGTCCCCGGGCGCCGGCGGCGCGGGCGTGTCCTCAATCAAAGCCCGCAACTGACCGTGCAACCCATCCGCAACGCTCTCCTGCTCGCGGATGACGTTTCGAATCTCGTCGGGGTCCGCCTGCAGATCGTGCAGCGCGGGATTCGGGGCCAGGACGTACTTGCGGTCCTCGGCCCGCAGGCATCGCAGCGGGGAAAGCCCGAACCGAAGGTAGCCGGCCAGGCTTTCCGCATAGGCTGCTCCGGCCAGCATGGACTCCTCGCCCTTCAGCAACGACACCAAGCTCATGCCGTGGAGGTTGTCCGGACCGGTCAGCCCGACCAGTTCGAGCAGGGTGGGATACACGTCCACCGTACGCGTGACGGCGTCGATCGTGCGCCCGGCCGGGATGGTTCCCGGACACCAGAGAATGAACGGCACGTGGACGGTCGATTCGTACACGAAGTACCCGTGCCCGCCTTCGCCGTGGTCCCCGAGTCCCTCGCCGTGGTCGGACACCAGAGCAACCAGCGTCTTCTTCTCCACGCCCAGCCGTTTGAGCTCGTCGATGAGCCGGCCGATCTGGGTGTCCATGAATGCGACTTCTGCGGCATAGGCGGGTCGACCGGGAGGGCCGACGTAGCCGGGCGCATCGTACGGGTCGTGTGGGTCGTAGAAGTGGACCCAGAGGAAGAACTTGCCCGCGGCCAGGGTCTGGAGCTGTTCGATGGCCGCGTTGCAGATGTCGTCGCCGCGCCGCTGGGGGTAGACCCCTCCCTTGCCGTCCGTCGGGACGTCGTTGTACGTGTCAAAGCCCTGGTCAAGACCGTATCGGGCGTCGAGCACGGCCGAAGCGATCTCGGCCCCGGTGGCGTACCCGGTCCCCTTGAGGATTTCGGGCAGCGTGTCGAACGAGTCCGCCAGCCGCCGGGTGCCGTTGTTACGGAGGCCGTGTACGAACGGGTAGTAGCCGGTCAGCATGCTGGCGTGGGAGGGCAGCGTAAGCGACACGCACGCGCTGCAGCGGGTCAGACGGACGCCCTCCTTGGCCAGCCGGTCCAGGTTGGGCGTGGACGCATTCGCGGCACCGTAGCAGCCGAGGAAGTCGGCACGCGTCGTATCCATGGTGACCAGAAGGATGTTGTAGCCGTCGGCACGGACGTCGACGGGACCGTCCATCGGGCCCTCCGTCTTCGAACAGCCTGTCCAGGCCAGTCCCGGGATCAGGACAACATGGACCAGCAGTTGAATCCACCGCGCGGATCGTCGCGGGGCAGAGGCCGGAATTGGGTCACTTGAGTCGTTCGCGGTCTTCATGGAGTTCGTTCCTGTCCTGTGGGCGTTCTGAAGCGGGTATCACCACAGCCGATGCGCTGGGCAGCAGCCTTCGGTTTGTCCCCTCGTCTGCTTGCCGGGACTCAAAAGGGCTTCTGCGGGAGCGTCATGGCGGTGGTTTCGGCTGCTGGAGCACCCGCTGCAGATCATTCTGTGATTTCTGGTGCGATGGGTCAATCTCCAGGGCCCGGCGGAACCACTCGGCCGCAGCGGCAGACTGCCCCTGCCTCGCGTAAAACACGCCCATTCCGTGCAAGAACCGCACATCCCGCGGAGCGGCCTTCACGGCATACTCCAGGTGGGGCCGGGCTTCCTCGTACTTTCCCTGTGCGGTGAGGGCGACACCCAGGTTAAAACGGTCTTCCGGACCTTCGGGCGTGGCTGCCAGGACGATGCGGAGTTCGCGTTCGGCCTCGGCCCATCGCTGCATCTTGACCAGCAGGGCGCCCAGGAGCCCACGTGTGATGGTATCGGACGGATCGAGTGCTAACGCTTCGTGGTATGTTTCGTAGGCTTCCGGCAGACGCCCCTCCATGTGGCGGCAGTAGGCCAGCGCGCTGAGCGCGGGCGGAAAGTCCGGCTGCCGGCGCAGCATGTCCTGGAGCATTGCGTTGGCGCCCGCGTAGTCCCCTTTTCGGACCAGGGCGATCGCCACGTCGCGTGCCATGGGCGGATCGAACCCAACGGCTCGATTCACGAAACACAGGGCAACGGCGGCGGCCAACCCGAGAAGGGCCGCGATGCCCCGGGCGCGTCGGACTCGCCATTGACCCAGCCCGGCCAACGCCCAGGCGGCCGCCACCGTGAGCACGGGGACCGCCGGGAGTCGGTACCGCGGCGAGTACCAGAACACTGCCACGACGAGAAGCGGTAGGCTGAACATCAGCCATTCCGGAGCGTGCCGGATCGGGTGTCGCAGCAGGAACGCCAGACCGACGAGGCCGGGACCGATCAGCCAGGCAGTTTGCACGGGGGCCAGTCGCAGCCAGTCGGCCAATCCGGCCGCGATCTCGGCGTTGGGCTGGCAGATGTCGCCGTAGTTGCGACCGGTCAGGAACCAGTAGGCCTTGCGAGCGGCGAGCTTGACGGCGCGGGCGGGGTCCGATCGCCAGTAGTCGTAGCTGAGCTTGCGAAAGTGGGCATCGGTATCGGACCAGCTTGGCGGGTTTCCGGTCGCCTGCTGATACACGCGCCCGGCGTCAAGAAGCATGTACTCGCGGGACATGCTGATTCCGCGGATCGGATGGTATACGCCGTCTGCTCCCGGCTGATTGCCCAGACGCAGCGTCACACCGCTGAGTGCTTGGATCAGAAAGAACTCCCCGCTCGCTCGATGGTTGTGGAGAGTAGCGGGAGCGATCAGAAGGGCGGCGACGCCGACCGGCACGGCTGCCCGTGCCAGGTCCGCGAGCCGCCGGCGACTCTGCCAGAACAGCCACGGACCGACCGCCAGCACCAGCAGCAGGGCCGGCGGGTAGGAGAGGCACAGCAGGCCCAGTGCGATTCCGAGACCAGCCCGGCGCAGAAGCGTCGGGGCATTCGGGGCAAAGGCCATCAGACCCCAGGTGAGGGTGACCAGCAGCAGGTGCAGCGAGCCGGACAGCACGCGGAGGGAGAAGGAGGCCGGTTCCTGGAGCAGGAGAAAGATTCCGGCTGCCAGCAGGCCGACTCCGGACCCAAATCGGCGACGTGCGAACCACGCCAGCAGGACCGCCGTCGTGAGATCCATCGCGATCTGCAGGACGTATACGCTGGTCAGCGTTCCGCCCAGGGCCCGCAGTATGCCGAGCAGGTACGGGTACAGCGGCGCCGAGAAGAACGGTGTGTCCTGCGTGATGTGGCCATGCGCGATACGGTCGGCCCAGTTCCAGTAGGTGGCGGCATCAATGGTCGGGTTGCCCGCCATGGGGTTCTCGGCCAGATACTCCTGGAGAATCAACAAGCGGACAACAAGTCCTGCCGCCAGCATGGCTGCGAGAATCACGCTGAAGCGCCGACCGACCGGGGACACATCCACCTGCGTGTTGGCGTCAGGCATCGGAGGGGATGGCGGCTGCGGACTCGTCGTTGTGGCAATCATGGATGATCTTGGCCGTCGTCCGGTTGGGACGGTTGGGTTACGAATCCTCCCGTGACGCTTCAATCTGTTGGATGTACTCCGGCGTGTATCGCTTCGTACGAGAGATGGTCCCTCGCTGGCCCTTCTCGTTGAGATGCGGGTTCCGGTACTCCCACACCGTCGTTCCGTCCGGAGTCACCTCGAACACAAGTCCGTTGTCGGAGTTCGTGATGAGCGTGTTCCCGTTGGGCAATCGTTGTGCGGATCCCCGACTGGCTGTGTAGAAGTCGGTAGGGCTCGGCGCGCGATATTCCCACACGATTTCTTTCGAGAGGGGTTCCAGCTCAATCACGCGCGACCAGCCTCGCCCCAGACCGTTGTCAAACAGGAGGATGTGGCCGCTATCGAGCACCTGTGCGTCGTGTGGACCCGAGATCTCGTTCTGCCCCCAGAACCACAGAAGCCTGCGTTCCTCCCAGTTGATGATTCCAATGATGTCCTGGTGCCGCGTGCAGAAGAGGATGTTGGTCGCCGCGTATATCGCATGCCTGGCGGCGAGGTCCGGGTGATGCATCCATTCGATCGAGTTGGCGTGGAAGAGGTCGACCACGACGTCGGGGCCCCATCGCATGGGAGCAACTCGCTGGAACTGAAAAACACCCGGCATGCCTTGCATCGCTTCGTATAGCGAGCAATGGGCAAGGGGTTCTCCCTCGCCCGAGAGCAGAGTCAGGCGGTCGTCCCGGGTTGGATACGTCGGATGGATCTCGGGAATGGGACGGGTTTCAAGCGTGAGAGTGAGTAGCTGCCCATCGGGCGTTTGCTCCACGTCGTGATGCACGGGCATGTGTCGTTTCCACCGCAGGGAGCCCTCCCAGTTCAGCCGCATCAGAAAGCGCGTGCGATCAGGAATGTAGGCGCCCACGGCGTCCGGGGCCGCGTCGCCGCCGACAACCAGGAGGTCGCCGTCCGGCAGAAGCTCGCTTTGGGCCCAATGACGCCCACCGGGGTGGGTCCATGATCGGACCACCCGTCCGTCCGGTGCGAGCAGGATGCTTCTGCATTCGCTGTGAAGTGTGAGGAGGTTGTAGCCAGGGCAGGATCGCGCTTCGTCGAAAACGAACACTCCCGACTGGTCCGGATCGGCTGCTGCCGGCGAAAACCCGACATACCCCAGGGAGCGAAGCCGGTCAATCTGCGAAGACATGGACGCGGGTGTACGACCATCTTCCGTTTCTGCATGCTTCGGCTCATCCCGACAGGCTGGGAGGCTGGCCAAGGCCATGAGGAGAACGGCCCGAGAGCGAATGGTCATAGGCCACCTCATGAGTTACCCTGTCCTGCGGTCGAAGAGGTTGGGTTCTCTTTCATCAACTCCTGGACGCGTTGCAGATACTCGCGGGATCTTGCGTGACCGGGATCGATTTCCAGAACCCGGCGAAACTCCAGGGCGGCCTTCGCGTATTCGCCGACCCGGGCGTAGGCCACCCCCAGGGCGTGCCGGGCCTGCACGTCGCGCGGCGCCAGAGACACGGCCTGCTCGAAATGGATCTGGGCTTCCTTCGGTCGATCCTGCGCGGCCAGTACAACTCCCATGCTGTGCCATGCCTCGCTGTCCGCGGGTTCCTGCGTCAGAACCTCCTTCAACTGCCCCTCCGCCTCCGCCCACCGCTTCGTCTGCATGAAGAGGCCGGCGTAGATCCTTCGTACGTACGCGGAGGTTGGCTCGTGTCGGAGGGCTTCGTCACAATGCAGGATCGCCTCGTCGATCCGGTCCTGTCGCTGCATCGCGTAGGCCAGATCGGCATGAGCCCGGGCGGACTCCGGAATCGCCTGGACGACCTTGCGGAGCAGTTGTTCCGCACGCGGATAGTCTCTCCAACTGAGAGCCCAGACGGACTGGCAGTAGGCCTCGATTGCCTCGGCTTTGTCTTTGGGATCGGGGCCTCCCGGTGCAAAGGTGTCCAATTCCGTGGCCAGATCGTTTCCGGCGCCGGCACCCTGAATGTATCCCAGCGATTCCAGGCGGGCTCGTTCGGCCGCGCCGAGAGAGGCGGTCCGCTCGTGGACGCTGGGGGGTGGCGGTGCTTCCGCGATGAGGTTCCGCAGTTGTTCCCGCATCGCGGCGGCCCGATCCGCCTGGAAATGGATCTGGTTGTTCCGCTCGTCGGGGTCTTCGCCAAGCTGGTACATCTCGGCGCGTGGTGCCTCAATGTGCTTCCAGGTTCCGATGCGAAGAACACGCAGCGGTGACAGTTTGAAGTTGTAGTACCCTTCCATGGACTCGGCGTACGTGACCAACGCGGGGTCGGTCGTGCCGCCCTTCACCATGCTTGCCAGGTTCACTCCCTGCGCCTCCTTCAATGCCGGTGCGTCGACCAGGGCCAGAATCGTCGGGCCGATGTCGATTGTGCGGACCGTAGCGTTGACAACGTGGTTTGGGGCAACGCCGACCCCGTGATAGAGGAGAGGCACCCGCAACGTCGTCTCATAGGTGAAGTATCCGTGGAAAGACTCACCGTGCTCCCCGAGACCCTCCCCATGGTCTGCCACCACAACGATCAAGGTTCGCGTCGCAACGCCACTCTGTCGCAGACACTCCAGAATCACCCCGATGGACGTGTCCACTCTCGCGATCTCCTCTTCGTAGCGGGTGGCGTCGTCGGTATCCGGCCGAGAGGACTCGTATGGATAATGCGGGTCGTAGAAGTGGACCCAAAGGAAGAACGGGCCGGCGGCCAATTGCTGGATGGCCTGGACTGCATCGGACGTCACCGCATTTGCCCGGCGTTCAGCGATGGGGCCGTGTCCTGCGCCGGCTTCAGGGAGATCCTGGTACACGTCGAATCCCTGGTCCAGGCCGCAGTGGCGATTCAGAACGGAGGCTGCCACGATGGCATGGGTCCGGTAGCCCTGGGCCTTCAGAACCTCGGTCAGTGTCTGTGTGGACTCTGCGACCCGGTGCCGACCGTTCTGACGAACGCCGTGTGCGAACGGGTATTGCCCCGTTAGGATGCTGGCGTGCGAGGGTGCGGTCAGGGACGTGCATGAGGAACACTGGTCGAATCGAGTACCCTCGCGGGCCAGGCGATCCAGGTTCGGCGTGCGGGCCGAGGTGCGACCGTAACAGCCCAGGAAATCCGCCCGCGTGGTGTCCAGGGTGATTAGCAGAACATTGGGCTTTGCGGCTGCCGGCGAGCCGGAATCGGCATCGTCGCGGCAGCCCGCGATTGCCATCAGCACGAGCGCCGGCACGGCCAGCACGAGGAGACTCCGCGTGCCCTGTGCCTCGAACACGCGACGGCCTGTCGTGACGGCGGGTCTGCGATGACTACTGGGTGCTCTCACCATCGCACCGAGGTTCCCTGTTCCCGTATAAGTCGAAATCCACTCCGCCCCCGGCGGATCGGATGCCGTTTCGGCTCGATCGGAGTGACGTTTCCACCGTACCGCCGGCTATTTCTCCACCCCGTGCTTGCGGAACACGTCGACGACTTCCTGGTGGCCTTGTTCTTGGGCGGTCTGCAACGGCGTTTTGCCAAGTTCCGTTACGATGGCCGGATTCGCTCCTGCCTCCAGCAGCATAGCAACGATCTCGGCGTGTCCCAACTCCGCTGCGATATGCAGCGACGTTCGCTTCAGTGGGTCGGCGCGCTCCAGTTCGCAGCCGGCAGCCAGGATGGCTTGTACGCCTTCCACGTTTCCCCCGACCACGGCCGATCGCAGAATGTCAATCCCGTCGTTCTTTGTACCGTTGGCGTCAGCACCGCGGGCGATCAATCTCCGGACCGTTTCGCCATCGCCGCTCAACGCTGCGTACTGCAGCGGCGTGTAGCCCTCTTTGTCTCGAGCACCGATGTCCGCACCTCTGTCGAGCAGAAGGTCACACATGTCCGCCCATCCACGGTTGGCCGCCGCGTGCAACGGCGTTCGGTCATGGATGTCTCGAGGATCGACCTCCAGTCCCTTGCCCAGCAGCGCCTTCACCATCTCCTGCTGGTTTTCCCATGCCGCGATGTGCAGAGGCCCCTCGCCACGCCCGTTTTTGTCCTGAAGACTTCCCCCGGCCTTCAGCAGGAACTCCAGCGTCTCCGCACGCCCATTCCCCACCGCCATCAGAACCGGTGTGACGCCCATCTCCGTCGTGGCCTGGAGATTGGCACCTCTCTCCAGCAGGACCTTGGCCATCGCCGTTTGACCGAGGTTGGCGGCGATGTGAAGGGGCGTGAACCCGAACTCATCGGCTGCGTTGACGTTCGAACCGGCCGCAATCAGCCGTTCCGCTACTTCCAGATGCCCCCCGGCCAGGGCCAGGGCGAGCGGCGCCTTCCCGCTCCATTCCACGGCGGCCATATCCGCGCCGGCCTCCAGCAACACGTTCACCATGTCGAGATTGCCCAGTTGGGCGGCCCAGTGCAGCGGCGTCCAGTCCATCTCGCCCTTCGGATTGAGAGCTGCGCCGCGTTCGAGCAGCAGCCGGACGACGTCCTGATGGTTCTCGTGGACGGCGGCGTGCAGAGAGGTCCAGCCGCGTTCGTTCGTGCCGTTTGCGTCCGCACCGTTATCCAGGCATTGTCGGACGGTGGCCACGTCGCCCGCCTTGGCGGCGTCGTAGAGCTTGCGGAATCCCTCTGTGACGACCGCAGCGGCCGGCTCTTCCGCCGGCTCGGGGACGACCTGCGCCGCTTCCGGGCCGGGGGTTTCCGTGGGCTGTTCCACAACGTCGGTCGTGGCGGCCTCCGTCTCAGTGGCCGGATCCGCGATCTCGGCCTCGCTCACAACCACCGGTTCAGGCACTGGTTCCCCGGCGGCGTCCGCTACGTGCCGTCTATTGGATCCCCCGCATCCCGCTACCAGAACCAGGATTCCGAGCCCCGCCGTCCATCGTCCTATCGGTGTCATCATGACTCTCGCGATCCTGTGAAGTCCTTCGTCAAAACCGCGCGGCTTCGTCCACAACTCTCAGTCGGGGAAACGATTATAGCCCATCTCGGTGGACCGGCAAACGCAGTCCGCGTCTTGCTGAGGCCCGCGGAACCACCACCTTCAGCCGTCCGATAACCAGACTGCCGGCGGGCCTTTATGGACCTGTCAGAAGGGGGTCGGCGAAAGCCTCTCCCGGCAATTCGCCGTTATAACGGAGAGATTGCTTCGGCTGGCCGGACGGTCCGCGGATCGTTCCGGCAGACATGCTGAACAGGAGCCTCGTCATGCGAATCGCCTGCACGTTGCTCGCGTTGCTGGCCGGGGTGGCGTCGTCGTCGGCGGCATCCATCGAGTTGAGTTTTGGTCCGAACACGACCGGCACCATTGATCAGGTGGAGTATGGCGGCGTGGCGATCCCCCGGGTGACGCTCCAAGGATCGGATTTCGCCTATATCGACATCGTTCTTCTGGAACCGGAGGGCGGACTGTTCACTTGGGTTTTCGGCACGAGCACGAATCCGGCCGATGTGGATGGATTCACGTTTGAACAGGTCATTCCTGGTCCGCAGATGTATGCCCCCCACACCCAGCCAGAGCCGGGCGATCAACTCGACGGCTGGAAGGACACAAACTACGTTTACCCGTACATCTACGACAGCGGCGATGTCCTGCTCGTGACGCTGGTCGTTCATTGCACAGGGATTGCCGGCGAGACGCTGGTGATCCTGGACGACTTGAATGGCCAAGCATTCATTGCCCGACCGGACCAGTCTGACTACGACATCGACTTCGCCGCTCCGATGGTCCTCATCCGGCAGGTCGCGAGCGACGGCGGCGGGGGGGGCGGCACTCCTGCCGATGATGGCACCGGCAATGACGATGACGGTGAGACGGACACCGGTGACGAGGACGACCCGGCCGATTCCGGCACCGACGATACGGACGACGACGGCCTGCCCGACGCCGAGGATCCTGATGACGACGACGACGGCGTGCCCGACGCGGAGGACGCCGAACCCCAAAACCCCGACATCGACAGCATTGCGGACGATGACGGCGTCTCCGGCGGCGGCACGTCCGGTGGAGGGGGCCGAACGGCCGGTGCACCGTGCGGGGCCGGCATGATCACGGCCCTGCCCATCGGTGTCCTGGGCTGGTGCGGGCTGGTCGTTTGGCGGCGCGCGCATCGCCCCCATTGAGCGGATGCGGATGCTGCGGCGAGGTCTGAGAAACACAGCCGTCCGGTCCTACGGCGTCCCCTGCGACGCCAGCGACGCCAACTGCTCCCGAATCTGCTGCGCCAACTGCGCCTGCCCCGACTGCTCCGCCAGCTTCAGCGCCTGCTCGTACGTCGCCCTTGCCTCGTCGGGTTGCTGCATCCGCCGGTAGCTCTCCGCCAGGTTGCAGCGCGCCGCCAGAAGACCGGGCCACAGCTCGATCGCCTTGCGATAGTACTCCGCGCCGCGTGCAACGTCGCCCGTCGTCACGAGGGCGGTTCCCAGGTTGTTGTACGTGTCGGCCCGGCCGGGGTCGATCGCCAGCGCTTTCTCCAATGCCGCAACGGCCTCGTCGGCCTTTCCCAGACTCAGCAGTGCGTTGCCCAGGTTGTTCAGCCCCTGCACGTGCGAGGGGTCCAGTTCCAGGGCCCGGCGGTATTCCCGGAGTGCGTCGTCCAGCCGTCCCGCACAGGCCAGCGCGTATCCCAGGCTGACGTGGGCATCCACGTAATCCGGCTGCAGCTCCAGCGCCCGCCGGAAATGATCAAACGCCTCGCTCGCCCGGCCCAGCTCCAGCAGGGCGTTTCCCAGGTTGTTGTGCGCCGGGGCATACCCTGGCCGCAACTGCAACGCCCGCTCGTACTGCCCGACAGCCTCCGCCGTCTTGCCCTGGCGGGCCAGCGCGTCGCCCAGGTTGTTGATCCAGATGGGATTGTTCGGGCTGATCCGTAACGCACGCTGATAGTGCGCGACGGCTGCGTCCGGCCTGCCCGCCTCCGTCATGGCACGCGCCAGGCCGGCCCAGGCGTCGGCAAGGCCCGGCCACAACGCGATGGCCCTCTCCAGATGCCCCAGACCTTCTTCCAGCCGGTTCAGTGTCACTAACGCGTCACCGAGTCCGCGGTGCGCGGGCGCGAAGTCGGGCCGAAGTTCGAGCACCTTGCGGTAGTGCGGGATCGCTTCCTCCGCCCGGCCTAGCTTGAACAACGCATCGCCCAGCGCCTGGTACGCATAGTGCGTTCCCGGTGCGAGCCGCATCGCCTCACGGCAGGGGGCCAGCGCCTCCTCGCTGCGGTCTGCGTTGACCAGCGCGACGCCCAGGTTGGTCAGCGCCTGAGGGTTCTCCGGACGCTTCCGGGCTGCGTCGGCCCAGATGGTGACGGGGGTCCGGTAGTCGCGGTTGCGGGCCACCGTGCCATAGACCATTGCGCCCGCCAGCCCGGCCGCCACCGCCAATGCCACCGCGCCCGCCGGCCTCCGTCGCGCCGCGACCCACCACCCGACGGCCGCGACCGCCAGCACCACCACCGCCGCCAGAGGCAGGTACATGCGCCGCTCCGCCGCCACTTCCGTGACGATCGGAATGAAGCTCGACGACGGCGCCAGCACCAGAAAGAACCACGCCCCCGCCACCCCTGCCGGATGATTCCGCCATACGCCCCACGCCGTGGCGGCCAGAAGCCCGAGTATCAGCAGTCCGGGCAATGCGCACTCGGCCCAGGTTTCGGCCACCGGCCATCCGTACGAAATCACCAGCGGGGCGGGCCAGAAGCACAGCCGCAGGTACCAGAGGATTACGCCGGCCTGGGTTCGCAGGTACTCGAGCGGGCCGATGTGCAGACCCAGACCCACGCTCTGGCTGCGGGGGCCCGTCAGGATGAGTACTCCCAGGATCAGCCACGTGGCCGCCAGCCCCACGTACAGCCGGGCGTGCCGCCGAATCGCTGTGCCGAAGGATCCGCTGATAAAAGTCCGGTCATACAGCAGCACCATCAGCGGTGCGGAGGCCATCACTTCCTTGCTGCCCATCCCCAGCGCACACGCGACCACCGCCGCCGCAAACCAGCGTCCGCGACGGGCCGAGGCCCAGCCGCGCACCGCACAATACAGCGTCAACAGGTACCACAGCCCGGCCAGCAACTCCGTCCGCTGGATGATGTACGTCACGCTCTCGGTCTGCAGCGGATGCACCGTCCAGAGCAGGGCGGTGATGCCGGCCAGCCAATCCGACGCGCCGGCGATCGGCTTCGCGAACACCGGCTGCCGCAGCGTCCGCCGGACCACGCCGAACAGCACCAGCCCCGACAGCACGTGAATCACAATGTTCGTCGCGTGGTATCCCCGCACGTGCAGCCCGCCGATGGCATAGTTGATCGCCAGCGTGAGGGCGACCACCGGCCGGCCGGACACGGCCTCTTCCGCCGGCGTCTTCCACAAGAACTGCGGCGGCCAGAGCGATCGGATGAACGGGTTGTCCGGGACGCTTCCCATGTCGTCGAAGATGAACGGCCCGCCCAGGCTGCCCGCGTACGCCCCGACCCCACCGGCCACAATGACCAGCCCAAGCCCCACGGGCACCCATCGCGACGTTGACGACGGCGGTTTCATAATCGGCGCATTATACAGGCTTGCCGACAGCGGCGTCCCTGCGGCTACCCGGCCAGGTCGCGCAGCGCCTGGGTCAGTGTTTCCCGCTGGGCGAGCAGCTCCGTGAGGCGCTGGCGCTCGGCTTCCACCACCTCGGGCTTGGCGTTGAGCACGAACTTCTCGTTGGCGAGCTTCGATTCCTTGCCGGTGATCTGTTTTTCCACGCCGGCCAGGTCTTTCTCGACGCGCTTGCGCTCCGCCTCATCGTCGC
>CAZBFW010000040.1:0-13521 GCA_964491135.1 uncultured Phycisphaeraceae bacterium
TCAACGTCACCGGCATGAAGAGAGGGGCCGGCGTGGCCGTGTTCCTGACGGGCTTCAAAGCCCTGGCCCTGGCGGCCATCGTGGCGGCGGCCGTGATCCTGATGAAGGGTGATGCCGCCCATTTCGCAGCCCTGCCGGTGCGCCGACCGTTTCTCGCGGCGCTGGCGCCGGCAATGATCGCGATCTTCTGGGCCTACGACGGCTGGAGCGACGTATCCGCCGTGGCGGAGGAGGTGCGGGAGCCGCAGCGACTGATCCCGCGCATATTCCTGATCGGCACCGTCGGCATCACGGCCCTCTACGTGGCGGTCAACGCCGTGTACTTCTGGCTCGTTCCGCTCGAGGAGATGCGGACCACCGACACGATTGCCCCGCTGGTGATGAGTCGTCTGCTCGGGCCGGCCGCCGGCACGGTGGTCACCGTGATGATCATGGTGAGCGTGCTGGGGTCCACGCACGCCTCGGCCATCGTCGGCTCCCGCGTGATGTTCGCGCAAGCCCGCGACCGGCTGCTGTTCTCGTTTCTAGGCCGGGTTCACTCCCGCTTCCAGACGCCTTCTTCCGCCTTGTGGGCCCAGGCGGTCCTGGCCTGTGTGGCCTCGCTCGGGCTCAAGCATTTCGACCGGCTCATCGGCGGCTTCGTATTCACCCTCTGGATCTTCTATGGGCTGGCGGCGGTCTCGATTTTCACGCTGCGCGTGCGACGTCCGGACCTGCCCCGCCCGTTCCGCTGCTGGGGATACCCGGTGGTGCCGGCCGTGTTCATCCTGGCCGCGGCCGGGATGCTCGTGATGAGCATTGTTAAGAAGCCGTGGAACACGCTGCCCTGGCTGGGCGTGCTGCTGTTGGGCATCCCTGCGTTCTACCTTTGGAAACAGAAGGTGCGGGGTCCCGCGTGAGCACGGGCGTCCGTCAATCCGCGTCCAGAACCACCCGGAAGCCGACGTTCGGATAGCGATCGGCCGGCACCACGCAGTAGCGGTACGCGCATCGGCAGTAGTAGGCCACGTTGTACCACGAGCCGCCGCGGGCCACGCGCCCGGGCGAATCGCCGGCCGACCACGCGGCGCCGGGATAGGGCCCGTACGCATCCGCGCACCACTCGCTGACGTTCCCGATCATATCGAAAAGCCCGAACGCGTTTGCGCGATAGCGCCCCACGGGCGAGGTGAATTCGTGCCCGTCGTCCATGGGCATCACCACGTAGCCGGCCGCGGGCTGCAGGTGGCCTGCGTCCGCGACGTTCGCGACGCGACCCGTGGTATCCATCGCATCGCCCCACCAGAACACCGTCTGCGTCCCCGCCCGGCAGGCGTACTCCCATTCGGCTTCCGTGGGAAGTCGATAGGGCCGCCGCTCCCGCTCCGACAGCCATCGGCAGAAGGCGTGCGCGTCATGCCAGCTCACGCACACGACCGGATGATCCTCCCCTTGCGGGAACCCCGGATTCCGCCAGCTCCGACCGTCAACCCGCCGGGCCACGGCGTCGGCGTACGCAAACGCCCAGCCCTCACGCTCGGCGTCCGTCTCATACGCGGTGGCTTGCACGAATTCGCGAAACTGCGCCACCGTCACTTCGCACGCGCTTACGTACAACGGCCGATCGATCACCCGCACGTGCCTCGGGTGTTCATCCACGCAGTTAACCGGCCGACCTCCGAAACGGGCCGCCACCTCCTCGGGCACCAGTCGGCTTCCCATGTGGAACGACCCCGGCGGAATGCGGACCAGGGTCACCCCGAGCGAATTGACGAACGATGACCGGGAGATCAACTGCCGATCGCCGCCTTCGGTCCGCGCACGCGCCGAATCCAAACAGGCGGAACAGACCAAGAACCCAAGAGCCGGCACAATCAGGCAGGCTGTTCGACGCGATATCCCCAACACGTGAACGTCGATCATCCAGGCTGTTCCTCCGCGGACCGTCCGTCACGGGGGTGTCAGATGCGTGGTCAACTCCGGCAGCGGCCTGCCGTCCGGCGTTTCGACGTGCGCGCCGAAGGACCACCAGCCCTGCCCGTGTCCGATCTTGAGCAGCAGCGTGTTCAGCCCCGCCGACAGCCGCGCGGGCACGCGGTCCTCATGAGAAAGGTAGGGACGCCAGCCCTCCCGCCGATAGACCGGCCGGCCGTTCAGCCAGGCCATCGCGCCGCAGCCGAACCCGAACGCCAGGGAAACTTCCATCGGCGCCGGGGCCACGATATACGTCATCGCGTACGTGACGGCGGCGTCGATCCGTCGCGCGTAGACCGTCTGCCCGTCGAGGACGAACTCGTCTCGCGGGTCCGATCCCGGCTCCAGACGCCGTTCGAACGATCGCCACGTGATCGACTCGTTCTCGCGGCCGGGGTAAACGGCCGCCAGGTCCACGGCCTCCTCCGGCGGAAACGCCGGCCCCAGCTCGTTGTCCTTCGGCGCGGGCAGCGGCCCGAGCAGCCACCAGCGGTTCACGGACGGCAATAGCACGTGCTCAAACGCCAGGTCCACCTGCGCCTCGCCCACCTGCACGCGCAGGGCCGCCCGGGCGCGCGTGGTCTGCGGCAACCCGGCGGGCGAGAGGATCGCGGACGTCCGCTCACGCCGGTCGAAATGCAGTGGATTCCATTCCGTCTGCCCGCCCGACTCCAGCGCCCAGTGCAGGCCGCTTTCCCAGCGCAGCGAGACTCGCACGTTCCGCAACGCGTCGCAGGGCGAGCCCGCAAACAGGTGTGAATCCAACACAATGCGACCGTGGGGCGCCGCGGTGAAGAACGGCGTCACCTGGAAGCCCAGGTTCAGCAACTGCATCACGGCCCGACCGGCGGCCTCCGGAACATCGCCCATCCGCTGCACGGCCTGGCGGAATCGTGCGACCAGCATGGTCTGTACGGCCACCCGCAGAGCGTCGCCGGTCATCGTGAGCGAGGAAAGACCTTCACGCACCTCGGCCACATCCGCCTGGGCCACCCGACCCAGAAGGGTGTCCACTCGCTCGATCAGGCGCAACTGCCCTCGCAGTCCCTCCCCGAACGCCGCGGGTTCGGCCTCTGATCGCTCGGAACAAGCTTCCACCTCAAACCGCTCGTGGGTCGCCCTCGGTGCAAGCCGAACCACCGTGCTGAGCGATACCGGATCGTACCACCAGCCCCGATGTCGCTGGTCCGGCGTCCGAGGCACCGTCCGGCCGTTTACCGTCACCCGGTCGGGAGGCAATGACTCCCGGAGATGGATCTCGTACGCCCGCCGCCGCGGCATGCCCGGATACTCCCCTTCCGTCGGTCCAACAACGATGCGCCGCCCGGTGGCCGTTGCTTCTTGCCGCACGGCCGTCCACGCGCAGGCGCCGCTTGCGTACCCCGTTGATTCCCCGTCATCCTCGTACACCTGCGTCCCGCCGCGGGAGCCGGGCCAGACCTCGATGATCAGCGGGTTGCCCGGCCTCTCGGAGGTGTTCCGCGTCGACTCCTGCCGGGCGATGGCGGCCCCGCCCCGAACGAACACGGGGATGTCCTCCAGGGGCGCCAGCAGCATCGCTTCCGTCGGGCCGCGGTACACGCGCCCACTCGGTTCGTACACCCACTCGCCGGGCGGGATCCAGGCGGTCACTTCCGCGCAACCGCTGACGGTGTTGCCGGGGACGACGGCAGGCGCCACCAGCAGGTCATCGCCAAAGAGGTACTCGCCCGGGTGCCGGTACGCATCATCCCGGCCGGGCCAGAAGTGGTACAACGGCCGGCAGAGCGGGATGCCCGTGTCGTGACACTGGCGGGCCGCAGTGTAGATGTACGGCAACAGCGAATACCGCCGGTGGAACGCCGCCTGAGCGGCGCGAAACGCAGCCGGCGGGAATCGCCAGATGCGCCGCTCGGCCCCCGCGTGCCGGCTGGCATGCGTACGCAGTACCGGACTGAACGCCCCCCACTGAATCCAACGGACGTACAGCTCCGCCTCCACCGGGCCCGGCTGATGCCCGCCGATGTCGTGGCTCCAGTAGCCGAACCCGACATTGCCCGCCGTGGCCGTGAACGCCGGCTGGAACGCCAGCGACGCCCAGGTGCAAAACGTGTCCCCGGAGAAGCCGATCGGATAGCGGTGCCCGCCGAGGCCGCCCCACCGGCTGAGGACAAGCGGGCGCCGATCCCCGCGGACCGGGTTCCGCTCCATGTCGGTCCAGTGGAGGTAGTTCAGCCACCAGAGCGGATCCAACCCCTCCACGCGCGTCTGCGCGCCCTGTTGCCAGTCGATCCACCAGAAATCAACGCCCTCCCGCTCGCGCGGGTGATGCAGGCAGCGGAAATACGCGTCGACAAAGGTCGGATCGACACAGTCAAACGGCACGGAGCGCGTTCGCCGCGGGTCCAGCCCCATCGCCCGGGCCACATCCGCAAACGCCTTCTCGTGCCGGCCCACGCCGTCGGCCGGATGGAGATTCAGGGTCACCCGAACCCCCTGCTTGTGCGCCCACCGCAGGAATCCCTCGGGATCGGGAAAGTGCCGGGGATTCCACGTGTAGCCGGTCCAGCCCTCCAGGTGCCAGTCCATGTCAATGACCAGCACATCCAGCGGAACATCCTGCTGGCGAAACTCCTCCACCAGAGCGACCAGCTCGCGATCCGCGTACGGCCAATACCGCGACCACCACGCGCCGAAGACGTACCGCGGCGGCAGCGGCACGCTTCCAGCCACGGCCGTGAAATCGCGAAGCGCCCGCGTGTAGTCATGGCCATGGCCGAAGAAGTACCAGTCGATCGCGCCCGCCGCGTTCTCCCGGGGTAACGCCCAGGGCCAGTCGCTGTCATCGAAGAGCGGCCGAGCGGAATCATCCACGACCGCCCAGCCATCGCGGGAGAGAAGGCCCGGCTCCAGGTCCGCCGCGCCGGAAAACCCGTCCAGCGTGCGGCAGGTGCCGCCGAGGTTGCCGGAAGGGTCCGCTCCGGGCCGCCAGGCGACCGGGCGGTCCTCGATGCGCAGCTCGATGCGCAGGTTGTCCGCGTCGAATCGGCCTGCGTCCTTGTAGTAGTGGAGCGCCAGGTCGTCCGTACGCAGAATCAGCCATCCTTCGCGGTGCTCCACCTGGTATCGGGGGACGGGAAGCCGCCGGTTCAGGAACGCCAGCGACGGCCGGTCCTCGAACACGCCGGTCGGCGACCACTCGAGCCGGAGCAGGGCCGAAGTGAGCACGGTGAACCGGGCCCGTCCGACCGTCACTGCGGCCGCAGGGTCGGCCACCGGATCGTAATCCGCCATTCCCGCCATGGGTCGCGGTTGTCGCGGGCATGGTGCCGGTTGTCAAGCAGATGTCACGATTTGTGCAGTCGTCGGTCAATTACTATGATGTCCATCCCGGCATGGCCGTGTTTGACGGTGAGGACCTCAGGCATCCAGTGCCATACCGGCGGGGATGAGGACGACGCACACGGCGGCGAGAATACACGCGAACACCTCGCAACGCGGAGGCCTGGCATGAGCAACTCAGTCGTGGCAGTCGGATTGGTGGCCTTCATGGTTCTGTATGTCCCCGTCGCCGCCGGAGACGCAAAGCCGATTCCGCGACCCGAACATCCCAGGCCCGACCTTCAGCGCCCACAGTGGCTCAACCTCAACGGCACCTGGCAGTTCGAGATCGACGAGAACGGGGACGGCGAAACCCGCGGCCTGCCTTCCGGGAAGGACCTGGCCCGGGAAATCGTGGTGCCGTTCTGCCCGGAGAGCAAGCTGTCGGGCATCGCCAACACGGACTTCATGACGAACGTCTGGTACCGGCGGATGTTCGAGGTTCCGGGCGACTGGAAGGGCCAACGGGTGCTGCTGCATTTCGGGGCGGTGGACTGGCACGCCCGGGTGTGGCTCAACGGCGCCTTCGTGGGCGAGCATTGCGGCGGCAACGTGCCCTTCTCCTTCGACATCTCCGCGCACCTTCGCCCCGGAGAGAATGAACTGGTGCTCCGGGCGTTCGACGACACCCGCTCCGGCCTCCAGGCCTGTGGGAAGCAGAGCCAGAAACGCGAAAGCTACGGCTGCGTTTACACCCGCACGACCGGCATCTGGCAGACGGTGTGGCTGGAAGCCGTCGGGCAGACCTGGCTGCGCGAAATCGCGTTGACCCCGGACCTCGACGGCGGACGCCTCCTCTTTCAGGCGTGGGTCGATGGGCCGGGCAAGGGTGCGACGTTTCGACTGCGAGCCTCGGCCGACGGCAGGCCGGTGGGCGAGGAGACCGTCCCGGCCGCCTGGCGGAACACGCTTGGCGTGCTGAAGCTCAGCGAAATCAAGCCGTGGTCGCCGAAAGCGCCGTTTCTGTACGACCTGACGATCGACGTGCTCCGCGACGGCAAGGTGGTGGACTCGGTGCAGTCGTACGTCGGCCTGCGGAAGATCAGCATCGAGGGCAACCGGTTCCTCATCAACGATCAACCGATCTTCCAGCGGCTCGTGCTGGACCAGGGCTACTATCCCGACGGCGTGCTGACGGCCCCGTCCGACGAGGCCCTGCGCCGGGACATCGAACTGTCCATGGCCGCAGGTTTCAACGGGGCAAGGTTGCACCAGAAGGTCTTCGAGCCGCGGTTCCTCTACTGGGCCGACAAGCTGGGCTACCTGGTCTGGGGCGAGTATCCGAACTGGGGTCTCGCCAGGCTGACCCCAACATCCCTGAGCGAAGTGCTGGACGAATGGCGGACGGAACTCGTCCGTGACCGCAACCACCCTTGCATCATCGGCTGGTGCCCGCTGAACGAGATGGGCCACGGCCCCGAGCCGGCCGGGCTCCAGAAGCTGATGGCGCTGACGCAGGTCATCGACCCGAGCCGGCCATTCCTGGACATCAGCGGCTTCGTGCACTTGTACGCCGGGACGGACGTGTACGATTGCCACGATTACAACCAGGATCCCGCCGCATTCGCCGCGATGTTTCGGACGTTCGCGCAGACCGGGACAGACCCGTGGATCAACCTGCAGCCCGCGACCGGCGTCGCACCCTACCTGGGGCAACCCTTCTTCGTCAGTGAATACGGCGGCATCCGGCTGACCTCCGGCGAACCCAAGGGCGAAGGCTGGGGCTACGGCGAGACCGACGTGGAGGGTTTCTTTGAGCGGTATCGCGGCCTCACGGACGCTCTGCTGGACAACCCGAACATGTTCGGCTTCTGCTACACGCAGATCACCGACGTGGAACAGGAGCAGAACGGCGTCTACACCTTTGACCGCAAGCCGAAGTACGACGTGGCCCGGCTTCACGCGATCAATACCCGCCCGGCCGCCTACGAAACGCAGCCGCCGCGCGTGCTGAACGTCCACTGGCGGACCGTGCTGCCCAACGCCCGCCAGGCGCCGCAGGAGTGGCGCTATACCACCGAGCAGCCGCCCGCGGAATGGACCCGGCCCGACTTCAACGACAGCGCCTGGTCCGTCGGCCGCAGCGGATTCGGAGCCGCCGAGACGCCGGGCGCCATCGTCAACACGGAATGGAAGACCAGCGACATCTGGCTGCGCCGGGGCTTCACGCTTGACTCCATGGAATTCACCCTGGCCCGGCTCTCCATTCACCACGACGATGACGTGGCCGTCTATGTCAACGGCAAAGAGGTGTTGCGCAAACCCGGCTGGACCACCGACTACGGCGCCCTGGACGCCACGGACGCCCTGCGGGCCGCGCTGCAACCCGGGGCGAACACCCTGGCCGTACATTGTCACCAGGACAAGGGCGGCCAGTTCATCGACGTCGGCATCGACCTGGCAGACGTGGACCCCAAGAAGTAGAACTCGCCGCGCCTCGCGCCCACGAAGCTGATTTGCCGCGAATGCCGAGCGATTCAGTCCTGTCTGCGGGCCATTGAACCTCAGAACCGGGTCTTTTGCTGTCGGCCGGGCCGTTGCACGCAGTAAGGGCCTACGAAGGCGGGTACACCAGCTTCGCCTCCGCTGCGATCTCCAGCGCAAACAGCTTCTGCCGGTCCTTCTCATAGGGCCAGCCGGTCACGATGGCGTGATTCGGGTTGTCGGGCCGGCCGGCCTCGTCAATCACGGGATCCGCGTGCAGTTCAAGGCCCTGGTTGACGAACGCCATTGCGGCCACATCACCGCGTCCCTGCAGTTGCTGCATCTCCCGCAGGCTCGCTACGGCCCTGCCGACGGCCCACAACTCCTCTTCCGTTGCCTCGCGATGCCGTGTGACGGACAGATCGTTGTAGGGGTGAGGAACAAACGCGTCTGGTCTGATGGTTTTGTCGCTGTGACGGATATGCCTGCTGGAGAGAATGAATCTTGCCAGCGTTTCCTCTGACCCGACGTCGGGCACATTCCGCGGGTCGATCATGAATAAACTCGGCGCACGAGGGCAAGAATGGTATCCGGGACCTCGCCAAAGAAGGTTTCGGTTCCGCACGTCTTGTTGGGTCCCAGCAGTGCCGCATAGTGCAGCAGCCCGTCGGCAGTCACACTGATGGAGAGGACACGACGCGGATTCCTGTACCATTCCACGGAGAGGTGACCGTGCGGATCCGCCCCAACCGACGGGTGACGACACCCGAGCGGCAGCGCCTCCAGGAACAGGTACGTGTTCCGCAACGCCTCTCGTGAAACGGGCAGCGCATCGTAACCATCCCAGTTGGGTTCCTGACACTCTTCCCACGTTTCGGCAAGCTCTTCGCGCAGCACACTCTCAATGCCGAACGCAGCCGACCTGTGCAAGTGTCGACGAGCGCGTTGCTCCTTATCCTCTATGTACCGAGCGGCGTCGCTGAACCCGCAGAAAGGCATCGCACCCCTCATCATTGAACCTCCCCGAATCGCTTGACCGCCTGCGGAGTCAGAAGCGAATAGAATGCTTCGTTCTTCAGCCACCGCATCTCTGCCAGGTGATGGTCCAGTGCCTCGTCGTCCAGCGGAACAGTGGCCGTGGTGAAGACATCGATGTCCAGAATGAGACCCAACGCATCTGTCCCAGGCGGAGTCGGCAACTGGGCCGTCTGAATGATGTTCAGCCGGTACGGCCGACCCGGCACGTCGAACCGGCTCCGATGGAGAAACTCGTCGAGCGGCAATTGCAGCGGGCCGGGGCATCGCGGCGGCAGCGTGAGAATCTCGTCAAGTGCGTCCAGATCGACCGGCGCGATCCGGTTGATGAACCTCACTCCCAGCCGCTCAATCTCCGAAGGCTCCGTAAGTTCCACGTGAATCTGCCACAACCGCTTTGCTTCCTCTGCAAATCGGCCCCAGTCTTCGTACGGCGCCAGCCGACTGAAGACAAAGCCGTTGCGCGTGAACTGCGCGATGTACAGCCCATCGGCCGATTCAAGGCGAAAACCCAGCCATCGCGCACGTTGCGCGTGGCTCGCCCCGTCGAGGCCGATCTGTCCCTCGAATTCCACCTCCTGCTGGGACTGCGGAGTCCGGTAGTCGGGCAGTCTGCCCTTCAGTCGCTCCCGCAGCGTTTCGCATTGAGGCATCATCCCGCTTCGGGCACGCCAGTGGATGACCGCCTCAACAATTGGCGCACGGTTCAGATGTGGAAACTGCTTCGACGGGTCCATTTCAAATGTTGGCCGTGAATTCCTCGCCATCGAGGCCTCCTGAAGACGGATACGATCCTACCACACGCCGGGTTCGCCAGCCATCCACCGCACCGTAAGACTGAACCGCCCCTTACCCGATCAGTCGTAACCGCAGCAGATTCAGCGCCGTCTTGCACGTCCGGTCGCGGATGGCCCAGCGGCTCAGATGATCGCTGAGCTGCAGCCGGTGAACGCGGCACTCCCGGCGGTCCGCCAGCCCGATGAACACCAGGCCCACCGGCTTGTCCGCCGTGCCGCCGGTCGGGCCCGCCACGCCCGTCACCGACAACGCGAAATCCACGCCCGCACGCTGCAGGCACCCGACGGCCATCGCCTCCGCCACCGGCTCGCTCACCGCCCCGTGCGCGGCGATCAACTCCGGCGGCACGCCCAGCAGCTCGGATTTCGACTCGTTGGAGTACGTCACGTACCCGCTCAAAAAGTACCGGCTGCTGCCCGAAACGTCCGTGATCGATGCCGCAATCATCCCGCCCGTGCAACTCTCCGCGACGGCCAGCGTCTGCCCGCGCTCCGCCAGCATGCGACCCACCACGCCGGGCAGAGTGTCGTCATCCTCGCCGAACACGATCTCGCCCAGCGACGCCCGGATCGCCTCGGCGTCCGCATCGACGAGCCGCTGCGCCTCCTGCTCTGAAGCCGCCAGGCCGATGATCCGCACGCTGATCAGCCCTTCCGACGCCTGCGTACCCACCGACGGGTTGCGGGCCGGGGCCATGAACGCGGCGATCTGCTGCCCGAGAAACGACTCGCCTTGGCCGAACGTCCGCAGCACGCGGACGGCCACCGCCGCTTCGCACCGCTCGCGCAGCTCCGGGGCCACGTGCTTCTCGAACATCCGCTCCATTTCACGCGGCACGCCGGGCAGGCAGAAGACCACCGCCCGGTGCAGCTCGGCTCGCAGGCCGGGCGCGGTGCCCCAGGGATTCTCCAACGCCCGCGCACCCCGGGGCACCATGGCCTGCTGCAGGTTACTCTCGCCCATGGGGCGGTTCATCTTGCGGAACAGGTTTCGGATGTGCTCGATGGATGCCTCGTCGCGCTCGAGCGGCTGGCCCAGGGCGGCGGCCAGGGCGTCGCGGGTCATGTCGTCCAGGGTCGGCCCCAGGCCGCCCGTGACGATTACGGCCTCCACCTCCCGGGCGGCCCGCACGATCTCGTCCCGGATGGCGTCCAGCCGGTCCCCCACCGTGACGTGCCGCCGCGGCACCACGCCCACCGCCATCAGGGCCCGGGCCAGCCAGGCTGTGTTCGTGTTGACGATCGCCCCGCTCGATACTTCCGTTCCGATACTGAGGATGTCGGCATCCATGGCCCAAGAGGGTATCATTGCAGGCACACCGCGGGAAGCGACGCGGCAGGAGGCCGCCCTGGTTCCGCGGCGGGCGGACTCGCTTTGGGGAGCCGGCCATGCCCATTCGCGCCATCGCATTCGACCTCGATGACACGCTGTACCCCGAGCGCGCCTACGTGGAGAGCGGCTTTGCCGCGGTGGCGCGGGCGTTCGCGGATCGGCTGGGCGCCCCGTTTGACCTGCTGGCTCGAATGAAGGACCTCGCCGCCTCGCCCGACCGCGGGCGCGTGTTCAATGTCGTTTGTACGCAGGCCCGCGCGGCCGACCCGGACGCCCTGGTCGCGGAGATGGTGGACACATACCGCCGGCACGCGCCGAGCATCACGCTGTTCCCCGACGCCGCCGCTGCCCTGGCCCGCCTGCATGGTCGATACCACTTGGCGCTGATTTCCGATGGGTACCTCGTTTCACAGAACGCCAAGCTTGACGCCCTGGGCATCCGGCCGGTCTTCGATGCGGTGTATTTGACCGACGAGTGGGGCCGGCAGTTCTGGAAGCCGCACCCGCGGGCGTTTGAAGCGGTCATGCAGCGGTTCGCCCTGCCAGCACCGGCCTGCGCCTACGTCTCCGACAACCCGGCCAAGGATTTCGTGGCCCCCAACGCCCTCGGCTGGCGAACCGTCCGCATCCTTCGTCCCGGCGGCGTCTACGCCGATGCCACCGCCCCGCCCGGCGGCGAGCCGTCCGCGACCATCCAGAGCCTGGATGTGCTCGAAGCTGTTCTGGCGGACTGAGCAGACGAAACGCAAAAACGCAGGAAACGCGGAAACAGATGGGTGCCATGCCCGTTTCCGCCGAAGGCGGATCGGGCATGGCGAGGTGCACAGGGCGTTTCGGGTTCCGAACATGCCCGAGGCTGAAGCCTACGGGCATGGCACCCACGAAGGACAGCTGTTGTATGCGAACATGCCTCTATTCTTGCGCGGAGGGGTCGGATTGGATCGGCACGTCCGGGATGACCACCGTTTCGCCCCAGATGTTCGTCAGATCCACGCTCCGGCGGGCAACCTCCTCGCTCGGCACGAAAATCACGTCTACCATCGTCGCATCCGCGTCGGGCACATCCTCGCCATGGGTGGAGTAATTGGTGTTACCTCCCGCAACGATGGAGACGGTTCCCTGCTCCCACTCTCGCGAGCCACTCCGCAGGACAACATCGAATGCCAGGTCCACTGGGGGCTGACTCAACCGGAACATGCCCTCCAGGTACGGCGTTCCATCCGCCTGCTTCCGGCGTGTGAGCTCGATGTTCTTCAGTGAGTCGCGCACGCCCTCGCGGTGCTCCGGGGCAGTAGTCAGCGTGACCGTTGGCTCATCTGCACCGACGACCTCCCACGGCGACGTCAGATTCACTGACTGCTCCGTGATGACGGGGCCCCGGTCTGGATTCGATTGGTACTCGCGAACGGTGAAGGCCAGCGTTATCTGTGCTTCCTGCGGGCCGTCCGGAATCCTGGCCCATTCCTCCGGCGTGAGAGATGCGTGCGATCCGAAGGAGCCAACTCCGAACGGTGTCAGGAGGCTGCCCCCGCTGCCTCCGCTCGTGTGCGTGACGTCGCCAAGCTTGAGTTGACCCCGGTCGTGTGAGACCCAGAAGGCATCGCCATTCCCCACCCGCCCGGCTAGCTCTCGAATCCGGTACGGCACCGGGTCGCACCGCCGCACTTTCGGACGCATCTCAAGTGCGAAAGCTCCCGCAACCGCCTGCTTCGCGTATGTCTCCCAGTCTTCGTCCGACACCGCTCCCCTGGCCCGGGCGTCCTCGATGATGTTGCCCCAATCCGGCTGCCATGTGCGGGTCAGGTCGGCCTGGATGGTCAGCGCGTCGCTCACCAGCGTGTCGACCTGCTCGCGCGAAAGCTCGGATGCGTTCAGCCGCCGAACGAGTTCCTGCAGCGCCCGGTCTGACGCGCTGCCCGTCCCGACCCGCGCGCTCGCTCGAAGCCACGACACCGGCTTGACCTGCATCCAGTTCACACGACCGATCAGCACGGACACCAGGCCGCCGATCGGAACCAGCGCGAGCAGTAAGAGAATCACCCCCGCGATGATCGACCCCCGCCGCCGCTGCCGCCGGCCGATCCGGACTGCTCCCGGCCGCATCCGGTCCGCGCCACACTCCGGGCAGGTGGTTGTCTCGGGCGTCAAGCCGAACAGGTCGTAGCCGCACCGGGCGCAGACCGGATGATCGCCGACCCTGTGCCCGCGCAACCCCCGCACAAGCAGCACCACGCCGGCGATCCCAACAGCGCCGACCAGCACAAACACCATGAACGCGCCAACCGCCACATGAATCTCCTCTCCGCGGCGCCCAGCGTGCCGCGCAACTCTGGATTCGATCTGGCCGCACGTTTATTGGAAACGGGGGGTGCCATGCCCGTAGGCTTCAGCCTCGGGCATGGTCGGACCTCGAAACGTCGCATGCGCTTCGCCATGCCCGATCCGCCTTCGGCGGAAACGGACATGCCACCCGGCCAAGTGGCGATCCCCTACTCGGGCGTCGGCGAGCACAGGAGCAGGCGGGCGGCGTCGGTGCGCAGGGTGTTCATCGTGTTGCGCAGGCCGGCGAAGGCCGCCGGTGAAAGATCGGAAGAGCGTCGTGTAGGGAAAGAGTGTAGG
>CAZBFW010000041.1:0-13247 GCA_964491135.1 uncultured Phycisphaeraceae bacterium
AGAGACTGGAGACTGGAAGTAGGGTCCGCCGTGCGGACCAATCCTGCAGCCCACAGCCTCCCAAGACCGGCTGGAAAGCCGGTCCCACAAAAGAAGCCGGTCCCACAAGGAGAAGGCCGGTCCATTCTCGCGCCTGCCTACGGCCGCTGCCTCTGGGTTTCCGGCCGCCGCAGGCGGATCACTTCGTCCCCCCGTCCCGGAGCCTGCCCGGCGCGCCGGGGTCCCTCCGTCCCTGTTTTTGCGTTTTTGCGTTTCCCCGTTTTTGCGTTTTCCCCTGGCCCTCCGTCCCTTGGGTTGCCGCCGCCGCAGGCGGATCACTTCGTCCCTCCGTCCCTGCGCCCCTCCGTCCCTGTTTTTGCGTTTTTGCGTTTCCCCCTCGTTATCCTTCCCGCTCGCCCGGCAGCCGTCGCGCCACCGCCTCGACGTACTCGTACAGGTTGCCGGCCGGCACCGGGCGCTGCGCAATCTCGAAGGATTTCCTCATGCAATCCACGGCCGTGTCCGGCTGGCCCATCTTCTGGTACGCCCGCGCCTTCTGCTCCCAGCAGGCCGACTCGATTCGCCGGTTCTTGAACCGCTGGGCGAGCGTCGTCCGCTGCTCGACGCACTCGAGGGCCTCGTTCAGACGGTCCCGGCGCAGGTGCAGTTCGGCCATCTGCTCGTAGACCAGGGCCTGCCCGTGCCAGAACGTCGTCGGCTGCAGCTTCTTCAGCGCGGTGCGGAACCGGCGTTCGGCCTCGTCCAGCTTGCCCAGGCGGGCCGCGCATCGGCCCAGGTTCAGATGGCAGATGCCCACGTTCACCCGGTCTTCCATCTGGGTGGCCAGGGCCAGGGCGGTCTCGTACTGGCCGGCGGCCTCGGCGTGCCGTCCGCGCTGAAGCGCGACCTCGCCCCGCCCGTTGTAGGACGAAATGAGCGACACCTTCGTCCCCAGGGCGGTCATGATCTCGATGGCCTGCCGGAACGCCTCATCCGCCTCCTCCAGCCGTTCCAGCTTGGTCAGAACGAACCCCAGGTTGTTGTAGTTCTTGCTCAGGATGGGCAGCAGGTTCAGCTTCTGCTCCAGCCGGTTGGCCAGGCTCAGCAAGTCGTATGCGCCGCTGTAGTCGCCCTTGAAATAGTGCATCACACCCAGGTTGCTGACCGCCTCCGCCAGGCGGTACGGATCGTCCGCCTCATCCGCGATCCGCTTGAGCCGGTCGTGATGCTGGATCGCCTCGTCGTACTGACCCTGCCGCGCATAGCACACCCCGATGAACCCGATCAGGTCGACGAACCCCGGGTCCGCGTCCAACGCTTCCTGCGCCGATGCAATGGCCCGCTTGTAGTCGCCCCGCGCGAACGCATGTTGCGCCTGCGCGTACAGCTTCTGAGACTTCGTGTTCGTCGTGCCCTTCGCAAACGTCCGGCCGGACGCCCGCGGCATCTCGCTGAAACCCAACGCGCCGATCACCGCTTCCCCCAGGTCCACCTCAAACCCCAGAATCTGCGACAGGACCCCCGACTGCCGCAGCAACGGCCGCACGGCCCCGTCCGGCACGCTCAGGGCATATGCCTCCACCTCCGCCGTCCCCCCGTTCAGCCGGTAACTCCCCCGCACCACCGTGGAGGCACCGACCAGCCCCGACGCCCCGCACACCTGACCGTCCGTGGCCCGCACGGACGGGCATCCATGGAACCGCTCCATCAGCACGCCAAGCTCGTGCCGGTCGATCAGATGCACGTCCTGAAGCTCCACGATCCGCTGGCTGATGTGGTCGGCCAGCGCGTCGCCGACCCAGTCGTCGTCGGGCGGTCCGCCGGAGTTGGCGAACGGCAGCACGACAATCCGAGGCGCTTCCGCCGCCCGGGTGGTGACGGGCCGGCGGTCGCGGGTGGCCGGTAGGGCAGGCTGCTGCGCCAGGGCGTCTCGCAAAGCCGCGGCACCGGCGAATCGCCCATCCGGCTGTTGGGCCAGGCACGTTTCAATCACCTCGCGGAACCAGTCCGGAACCGTGGGCGTAATGTCCGAGTCCCACACGATCGGCTCGTACTGCTCTCCAACCAGGTAGGCCAGGGGCGACTTGTTCCGCTGCGGCGGCTGTCCCGTAACGGCGTGGTACAGCGTGGCTCCCAACGAGTAGATGTCGGCGCGCAAATCCACCGGCTGCCCGCCGCTACGTTGCTCGGGCGGCGCGTAGGGCGGAGTGCCCACCAGTCCCGCCGTCTGACCCCCGCCGGCCAACCCTTCCTCGAACGTGCAGGCGAGCCCCAGGTCCGCGATCTTCAGGCTCCCGTCCGGCTGCAGCAGCAGGTTGCCCGGCTTGAGGTCCCGGTGGACGAGCCGCGCGGCGTGAATCGCATCCAGGGCCTCAGCGGTCCGACGCCCGAGTTCGGCCGCCTGCATCCACACCAGAGGCCCGACACTCTCCAGCACCGTGGCCAGGTCTGCCCCGTCGGCAAACTCCATCACCACGTACCACGTGTCGTCCTGCTGATAGACGTCCAGGACGCGCACCACGCCCGGATGACTGATGCGAAAGCCGATCCGCGCCTCCCAGGCCAGCCTTGCCGCGGCCGTCGCGGAGTACCCCGCGTCCCGGGGTCCGAGCACTTTCACCACGCACGGCGAATCCAGCACGAGATGGCGCGCCAGGTACACGCGCCCGCCCCCCCGCTCCTGCAGCAGCCCTTCCACGCGGTAGCGATCGGCCGGCAGCACCCGCAGTGTCTGGTCCGCGGTGCCCGGCTCGCGTGCCCGCGGCAGAGTCCGGACGAACCCGCACAGCGTGCAGCGAGCCGCCGACCCTCGAAAGCTCTTCGAAAGGCGAACGGACGCGCCGCAGTTTCCGCAGGCGAACAACATTGGATCAGGCATGAAACGGACACACCGCCATCACGGCGGAACCGTCCAGAAGCTTTGCACGGGGCTCGAAGTCAACTATGTTAAGCGTTCAACGGCCGCCGGTCGACCATCTTTATGCAATGAGCCAGCCCGATCAGCATGCGCGACCCCATGTCGCGCGGAAGGTGATACCAGAACGGCGCGCTGGCGCTGGCGTTCTCGTGGGTGCGCGTCTCCGAACGCCCGTACAACAGCGGCATCACCTCACTCCATGAGGTGTCCGCCGTCTCCACCCACAGGTGCGATTGCAGGGGCGAGAAGAACGGGAAGGAATCATCCAACGCATAACCCACGACGCTGGATGGATCGGCATCCATATGCTCGCGCAGCCGCGTGGACCAGCGCAGCGCATTCAGCAAAGGCTCGGGGAGCGCCTGCGAGGTGCCCTGCAATACGCCCGACAGGTTATCGGACGCATCCTTCAGCCGATGCCGAGGATAGACGTAACGTAGTCTCAGACCCCGGGTATGGACCAACTCAGCCAACTGCTCCACCAGCGCAATGTTCCGCTCTTCCGGAAACGGCTCGTGCGACAGGCTCCACAACCGACACGACCGCAGCCAGCCTGCCCGATCCAGGTAATCGATCAACTGCTGGAGGGTGAAGAGCACCAGTCCGGTCGGCTGCGAATCGCGAATCCGCCGTGGAAGCTCCTCCACCTCACGATCCAGTTCCACTGGATCCGCTTTCAGAAGGCGGTCCGGGGAGACCCCCAAGGCAGTCGCCAGCTTGGCCAGTTCAGCCTCACTGATCCGGGTTCGGCCCGTCTCCACCTCGCTCAGGAACTTCCCGGTCCGGCTGATGACAGCCGCGAGCTGAGATTGGGTCATGCCGGCACGTAACCTGTTTGTTCTGATGGCTTTACCTATCGTGGCCGATACCTTGCCATCATCCCTTCGTGCCATCTTTGGCACCTCCGTTTTGCCCCATCCTGTCCTAACGTTCGCAATATCCAAGGCTTTCGTTTCAATTTCCGCTTGACATCACGAGTTATCGGTCGTTACCATCCCCCGTCGGCAGCCTTGAAAAGCTGGTTTGGCTTTGGTCACGCGGGTGAGTCTGTCATGGTCCCCGTTAAGCACGACCGAATGCGTTGCCGCTTGGAGGAGGCTGCTTAGGCGACGAGGTCCCAAGGCGCGGGACACGTTCACATCGAGTGTGCAGTACATCGGTTCTCCCCGAGTTCGGTCCCAGCCACGTGGCTGTGAGAGACCAGGAGTGCTCGGGATGTCGGAGCTTAATGCGAGGGCAAGCGGCGTCCGACCGCACGCCCTGCCCTCCGAATCCGACTGAGTAACTTACCTATTGTGCATTCGGTTCGAGCTGGAGGCAAGCACGAATTCGAGATTCTCGCCGCGCGTGGGTTGCTGGGGCACCTGCCGCGGAAGCAGTAGAGCAACCACACTTTTTTCTAAGGAGGAATTCCTAATGGCTCCTGTAATTCCAATCGCAATTGACATCACGGCATGGCTGGTGAACCTATTGGTGGCATATGTCGACGTGATCCCGTGCTGATCGCGAGGTGGAAGATGCACTTTGAAGAAATCGACATCATCAGCGTGATTGAGAACGAGCAGAGCCACTAGCCTGACGTTCTCGCTCAGACACGCTTCGGACATACCTGCCCATGGGCGGCCGCGGCAAACGCCGCATCCCGTGTGACCGGAGCCGGCAGGCATCGGGCTTCTGAACGCGTCCGGTGTTGCTGTGTTCGTGCGCAGCGTGCAGGGCAAGCTGGATGCTCCGCTGAGCGCGGACGCTGGATCCTACCGTACGGCACGACGGAGGACTCTTGCCCGTCGGGGTCCTGGGCACGCGATCGCGGCATGGGCGCGGGCGACAACTCTGCGTGAGGACGGCCATCAGCGAGTGGGCACCGGCAAAGGCTCGGCTGCCGCGGTGGTCGCTCCGGGCCAATTGGCCCGGCTGGGCCGAAACACGCAGGATGGCGCTCGCGGTTCCCAAGGGGACCCACGTCACGCCGGGATCATCCCTAATCTCCTTCAAAATAAGAGATTGCGTCGCACACCAGTCCCTTCAGAGCGGCTCCAAACGAACCAGCGTACGCACTGGCACGGATGTTGCTTGAGGTAACACGTGACGTAACGGTTGACAGGCGTGCGTTGGGAGCTTTAACCGAGTTGTAGCGCCGTCGAAGGACCGAGACCGCCTGGGCTGAGGGGCCTGCCGCAACGTGCCGTGATCGCCCGCAAGGCTGGGATGTGGATGGATTGGGCGGGCTGACAACACACGTGGGCTCGATGGTGCCCGCGGTGTCCTCTTCGTGGGAGAGGGGGGGCGGTTCTCTGACGGCGCTGCTTTGCTCCCGCGCCCAACAGGCGACGCTGTTTTCCGGAGGAGCGAGAGAAGGGTCGTATTTCCTCTGCGACGAGGCATGGCCTCAAAATTCGCTGATTTCCCTCCGAACAGGCAACCCGCTTGCGATGGGATCGTCGCGGCGGGTTTGTTCTTGCGCGTGACACGGCAGCCGTGAGACGGCGGCTGAATCCGAAAGCCGGACCCCCGGCCTGTACGGATCCCATCGTCGCGCCGAGCGCCGTTTGGGACACGGGCAGACTCGCCTGGTTGCCGCACTGCTTCCGCTGCTGCGCCTCCGGTTCTATCATGGGGGCTGCTATTCGCCCAGACCGGCCGGGCAACGGAGCGCCGACGTGTCCGGGCGCGGCGGAGTGAGGTCTGGCATGAGCGAAGCGGCTACCCCAGCCGATCCGAATTGCCCTTTTCTTCGGGCCTGCCGACGCGAGCCGGCCGACCATACCCCCGTCTGGATCATGCGGCAGGCGGGCCGATACCTGCCCGAATACCGGGAAATCCGCTCCAAGGTCCCGTTTCTGGAGATGTGCAAGCGGCCGGACCTTGCGGCGGAGGTCACCCTTCAGCCGATCCGGCGTCTCGGTGTCGATGCCGCCATTCTATTCGCAGACATCCTGCTGATGATCGAACCGATGGGCGTAGGGCTGGAGTTCTCAGCGGGCACAGGGCCAAGGATCATGCGGCCGGTGCGGGACGGCCGCGCGGTGGACGCCCTGCGGGCCGTCGACGTACCGGCGAGCCTGCAGTATGTCTTCGACGCGGCCCGGCTGGTCCGCGCGGGCCTTCCCCGACACATCCCCCTGATCGGCTTTGCGGGGGCGCCGTTTACGGTGGCCTCGTACATGATCGAGGGAGGCGGCTCTCGTGACTACGTGCACACGAAATCGTTGATGTATCGGGATTCGGGGGCGTGGCATGCGCTGATGGAACGGATCAGCACCGTGCTGATCGACTACCTCAACGGCCAGATCGACGCGGGCGCGCAGGCCGTTCAACTTTTCGATAGCTGGGTGGGGGCCTTGAGTCCGGGCGACTACCGCGAGTTTGTTCAGCCGCACTCGGCACGGATCATTGCGGGCCTGCGACCGGGCGTGCCGGTCATCCACTTCGGCACAGGAGCGGCCACGCTTCTGGAATTGATGCGCGACGCCGGTGGCGATGTGATCGGCCTGGACTGGCGAATCGAACTGGCCGAGGGCTGGCGCCGCCTGGGCGACGGCGTGGGTGTGCAGGGTAATCTGGATCCCACCGTGCTGTACGCGGACCCGCCGGAAATCCGCCGCCGCGCCAAACAGATCCTGGATCAGGCCGGCGGCCGTCCGGGCCATATCTTCAACCTGGGGCACGGAATCCTCCCGACAGTCCCGGTGGATCACGCGATTGCGCTGGTAGACGCGGTGCATGAGATGAGCGGCCGGTGACGGGAGACGGCCGAGCGCCGTGGCGCAACGTCCTCCGTCGCGCGATGAGGGCCTCCGGTTGCGCGGCGGAACGACTCATCGGAATGGGGCCGTCGCGGTGTCCGATAACCCTGGGCGGTCATGATCGACGCGATGCCAAAGACACGACGGAACGGGTGCGGGCATCGCCTTCCCGTGCGGAACGTATGGTATTGTGAAGCCTGGGCGGAAATTTCGCTAAGCTTACCCTATGCCCTGTACGAAGATAGGGTCAGGAGTCACTGCGCCGTGCGGGCTCCGAGAACGGGGTGGCGTCCTCCGCGGATGCCTGGCAAGCTGCTGCGGACGCCGATGAGGCCTGGCACATGTCGACGGTGGACAGCGTTCAGCCCGATGTGGCCGCCGGCACGGCTGCAAAGCCTGCATCCGTTACTTCGTCCCGTGCCGGATATCTCCCCATCCCCCTGAACCACATTCCGCTGAACACTCTGAATCAGATTTCCGTGTACCTCAAGGCACGCCCGGGCACCGAACCGGCGGAGGACGGCGTCGAAAAGTACTCGCTGTATTCCAGCGGAGTCGTGCCCTTCACGGAGGCGGACAGGACGCGGTTGCGCCAGAACCGGGTCCGCTTCATCTACGTACGCACGGCCGACCAGCCCAAGCTGCAGCGGCAACTGGAGGCCTGCCTGGCCACCATGGCTGCGGACAAGAAGACGCCCTCGGAAGAAGCGGCCGCCCTGGTTTACGAGACCAGCTTCGAGCTCATGAACGAGGTGCTCTCCGACCCGACATTGAGCCTGTCCTCCGACTCCGTGCGGAACGTGTGCCAGGCCGTCTCCGCATTCGTTATCAACCACCGCGGCGCGTTCTCGCACCTCTTCAGTGCGGCCCGCCACGACTTCTACACGGCCACGCATCTGGTCAACGTGGCGACCTGGATGGTGCCCATCGCCTACGAGATGGGTTATCGGGACGATGCGGAGCTGACCCGGATCGGGCAGGCCGGCCTCCTGCACGACGTCGGGAAGGTCCGCATCGCGCCGGAAATCATCAGCAAAGTCGGCAAGCTCACCGACGACGAGTTTGCCGAGATCCGGCAACACGCCCAGTTTGGATACGACATCATCAAATCGGCGGGCTGGACCGACGAGCTCGTCTGTGCGGTGGCCCAGCAGCACCATGAACGGCAGGACGGCAGCGGATATCCCGGGAAGCTCACGGCAGACCAGATTCACGTGGTCAGCCGAATCTGTGCCGTAGCCGATTCTTTCGATGCGATGACCGCCCTGCGTCCGTACAAGGACCGGGCGCTGACGGTTCCGGAGGCGATGGCCATCCTGCAGAGCGAGACCCCGGAAAAATACGATCCGAACGTCGTGAGCGCCCTGGTGCGGCTGGTCGATCCGGCAGCCGCGAGCGAGAAAGAGGGAGGCGCCGAGGTTGAGCGCCGCGCCCAGCCCCGGTTTGCCTTCCGGGTCCCCGCCCGCGTATTCCTGCTGACCGCGTCGCCTCTGGGGCCGCAGGAGCATTCCGGGTTCGTGGCCGTCACGCGAGACCTCTCACGGGTCGGACTCGGGCTGAACACACCGCGTCCGCTGGACCAGGGACAGGCCATCCGCGTCTATCTCAAGGTTCGCGCACCGGGACGGGAATACCTGGACGGCGTGGTGGCACGCTGCCGCAACCTGGACGACGGGTCGTTTGAGGTCGGTATTCAGTTCGTTACCGAAAGCGCGGAACTGACGAACGCCCGGGCCGGGGGCAACGACGGGTAGCACGTTGCGACGAACGGCAGGCAGGGGAAAGACGCTTCCTTCACCCATGACGGAATCGGCACACGAGCGGTGCTCTCGCCGTCTTCCGGGAACGCTTCAGACGGGCAGGGGCACCACTCGATTCACGCTCTGCGCCTCTCGCAGCACGACCTGAGAAAGGGCCTGAAGGGCTTCGCGTTCAGGGCCGGTGGAGGCGTCCTTCCGCAACGTCTCGATGGCCTGGGCGGGGGAGACGCCCTGCCGATCCCCGTCTCCACGGGTAAGCGTGTCGTAGGCCTGCACGAAGCGAATCACGTGGGATCCCAGCGGGATCGTAGCGGGGACCGCATCGTCGTGGAGGGCCAGCACGTCGCGCACGGCGGGATCTCGATTCACGAGCAGGGGGGCGGCGCCCCGCAGGACGGAACCCAGCGAGTGGATCAGGTCCATGCCCAGAAACGTGTGCTTTCGCATGACCCGGGGGTTGGCCTCCAGCGTGTTCATGGCCTTGCTGACCAGTTGCGACGTCACCTCGATGTTCTCGAGGTCCAGCAGCAGCGTGGCGACGCGAACGTCGTCGATTTCCTTGCGTGACAGACGCAGTTGCGTGGCCACGTGCTGGCTCAGCTCCGCCAGGCGTTCGCTGCGGGCCTCCATATGGCTGGAGCCGGTCTGCAGGTACTTGGACAGGACTTCAACGACGCCGACGTACGCCTCGTGCAGCTCGTCCAGCTTCTGGGCCCGCTCGTCGCACAACGTGCCGACCAGCAGAGCGGTCAGGCCCAGGGCGGCGCCCCAGACCGTCAGGGCCAGGTAGGTGAGGGCGGGCGTGGTGAACCGCGCCAGCTCGGTGGAGTCCAGCGACGTCACAAGCCCCACCGCCAGCACGCAGAAGAAGGCAAGCACCCCCGCCGTCGAACGCCCCAGGTAGTACCCGCCGAGAACGATCGGGAGGAAGAACAGGTTCAGAATCACCATCTTGTACCCGCCCGTTCGCCAGAACAGGCAGGTCAGGCCGAGGGCAACCACAATCAGCATGATCTCAAACGTAAGTCGTTCCCGCGTGAGCTTTCCACTCATTGCCCGTGCTCCTCACATGCGTTCGGCGGGGCCAGGGCCCGGCCAGGACTCTGCAGCGACCAGACAGGCCGCCGGCGCTCGCAGCGCAGCGCCGCGCGGCTCGATCGGCGGGCGCACCGCGCCTGCACAGCCGGAATCCGCGGCGTAGGGCGTCGTGTATTGATCCGCGATCGCGCGGAACTTGTGCTCGATGCCCAGCCACACGTCCACGATGACCGGGTCAAACTGCGTGCCGGCGTGCTCTCGAATGATTTCCACGCACTTCTCGTGCGGGGCCGCCTCCTTGTAGACCCGCTTCGTGCGAATCGCATCGTACACATCCGCGATGGCGACGATGCGTGCGGGCAGCGGTATCGCCTCGCCGGCCAGCCGGAATGGATATCCGTCTCCGTTCCACCATTCGTGGTGGCCGAATGCGATCTCCCGAGCCATCTGCAGAAAGTTGGTGCTGCCCAGTCGCCGCTCCAGTTGCTGCAGGCACGTTCCGCCGAGCGCGGCGTGTTCCTGCATGGCCCGGCGCTCGCCCGCAGTCAGCGGTCCCGGCTTGCGCAGAATCCGATCCTCAATGCCCACCTTGCCGATGTCGTGCAACGCGGCACTGAGCCCGATCAGCCGGACGAAGGTGGGGCTGATCTGATCGCGGTAATTCGGATGCTCGCGCAGGGCCGCGGCCAGGGCCGTGGAATACCCGGCAATACGCTCCAGGTGATCGCCCGTTTCCGGGTCGCGCGAGTCGGCGAGTTTGGCCAGCCCGAAGATCACCGCGTCTCGGGTCCGGATCAGCGTCTGCGCCTGATCCCGGGCAGCCTGGGCGGCCTTCTCTCGGGCCTTCTCTTCCCGCTCCTGGAAACGAGTGAGAACCATGTACAACCCGATTCCGGAAAGCGTGCAGATCCACAGAAGCGTGACCCCGCTCACCAGGGCCAGCGAACGCGACAAGTCGGCCGTGCTGACCGCAGCCAGCGCAACGGGTTGGTGAAGGACGAGGTGACCACCGCCCTGGCCAATCGGCCGGACGACGGCCGCGTGACGCCCGTCCGGCAGATCCACCCACCCGCGCGACAGGCCCGTCGAAGACTCCGGCCCGTCCGTCGCAGGCGTCCACGCCACCTCGGACCCGCTGGGGTACTGTGTACACAACGCCGTGTCCAACGAGTGGCACGCCTGGATGCGCCAGAGTCCATCCACAACCAGGATGTGCCCGCACGCCGTGTCCAGGGTCTTCACCGCGCAGGCCAGACGAGCGAGGCCGGGCGGATCGGATGCCGTCAGAGGCCCACCCGTGGATGCCAGGGCCGCTTCCAGGCTTTGCGCTTGCTCTTGCAGTGCGGACCACGAGGCGGTCGTAGCGTCGTGCGCTGAGGATCGGGCGATATACTGGTACTGCATCCACAGTCCGACCGCCACGCAACCCGCCTGAACTGCGATAATCGCTGAGAACTGCTTCAGACGCGATTTCACACCGATGCCCCGGTCACCGGATCGGTCCTGCTGCGGTTTCTCGCCTGGGTGACGGGTAGGCGGAAATTGGCGCGATTCCAGAACCGGCTACGTATAACTCGGCGAATCCGGACGTAGAGTTGAAACTTGCTCGCGAGCCATCGTACGGTCATCGCGGATACCGCCATTTCAGTGTCACTGAACGGGATGGGTCAGGGGCCGGCCGCCGAAAGCGGGAGCACTGAAGAGGCCCGGCGGCACGACCATCGATCCGGTTGCTCTGCACACGCTCCACCATTGGTCGAGATGGGTCTTCTGCCCCAGTGTCCGGAGCTCCCGTGTCAGAGTGATGTCGCGGCGCCATCCTGCCGCGAAACACGTACGTGGTTGTACGCACGCAACGCTCGGCGTCCGGCGGCAGCATGCTGAGCGAGACTTCCCGCCGTTCGGGGTCGTGCGGCCTTGCGCATGCTCCGGCTGCTGAAGTCGTACTTGTCTGGGGCGCCTCGCATGGATCCAATTCACTCGCGATGGGGAATCGTACGATGTAAATGGGAGGATTCGTCGACCATCCTGTTCACGGGGCAAACGCAGGCCCAGATTCCGGTGACAACACTGGGTTTGCACGTAGGCCGTGCACGGAGCGGGTCATGTCCGTGGTGGAAATCGACAACAACACCTCATCGGTAGAGTGTGGTTGCTCCGGCTCGGGTCAGCCCTCGGTTCGCGCTGGTTTCCTGCCCGTGCCGTTGCAGCACATGCCGTTGTCGGTCCTGAACACGATTCCGGTGTACGTGAAAGCCCGCACGACGACGAACCGCAATGCGGTCTTCGCGGACACGTATTCCCTTTACACGGCGGGCGTGGTGCCGTTCACGGAGGCCGACCGGGAACGTCTGGCCGGCAACGGGATCCGATTCGTCTATGTCCGGATCGCGGATCAGCGGCGGCTGCAGCGGGCTTTGGAGTCCTGCCTGACCTCCGTCGCCGGCGACCCGGAGGTTCCGGCAAGTGAGGCGTCCGCCCTCGTGTACGAGACCAGCTTCGGTCTGGTAAACGAGGTGCTGTCCGACCCGACTCTGCGCACGGCCGCCGACCCCCTCAGGCACGTGTGTGAGGCCATCTCCACGTTGGTGGTGTGTCATCAGAACGCATTCTCTCACCTTTTTGCGGCGGCGCGGCACGACTTTTTCACGGCCACACACCTGGTGAACGTGGCGACCTGGATCGTGCCGCTGGCCTATCAGCTTGGGTGCAAAGACGAAACCGAGTTGATCCAGATCGGACAGGCCGGTCTGCTTCATGACCTCGGAAAGGTCCGCGTGTCGTCCGAGATCATCAACAAGGAGGGCGAACTGACGGAGGAGGAGCGGGCGGAGCTCCGCCGGCACCCGGCAGTCGGCCACGAGCTGTTGACCGCGGCGGATTGGTGCTCGGAACTGGTGGCGACCGTGGCCCTGCAGCACCACGAACGGATGGACGGGAGCGGGTACCCGCATCAGCTCAAGGGCGACGCCATCCATTTCGTCAGTCGCATCTGTGCGGTGGCCGACGCGTTCGACGCCATGACGGCCGTTCGGCCATACAAGGATCGAGCACTGAATGCGGCCGAAGCCCTGGCCATTCTGCAGAGTGAAACGCCCGCGAAGTATGATCCGCAGGTGATGGCCGCGTGGTTCCGGTTGATCGTTCCAAACAACGCGGCTCGGGAGGAGCGAGACGAAGATAACGAGGATCGCCGGGAGTACCCTCGCTTCCATTTCCGGTGTCCGGCCCTCGTACGGGTTCTGTCGTCCGATCCGGATGCCCAGCCTGACCGGCCGGGATTCGAGGCAACCACCCACAGCCTCTCGCGAGGCGGGATCGGGTTTTACCACGTCTGTCCCTTGAGCCTGGGCTGTCGAGTCCGGGTCTATCCGCGGGTCCGCGCGTGGACGCGTGAGTACCTCGAGGGCACGGTCGTCCGCTGCCGTGAAACGTCGGAAGGCGTTTACGACATCGGGGTGGAGTTCACTCCGGAATGCAAGGCCCTGACCCGACTGCGGGCCGGTGCGGATGACCGATAGCCTCGGGGACCGAGAATCCTGCGTCGGGCCGCAACGCCATGTTCAGGCCGGGGGCACGCCGAACCGTCCACGGGGTTGGTCCGCCAGAGCGGGCCGGCGGACGGCCCGCCTCAGGGCTCACACCTTCTTCCACTCGGTCCGCGCCACCTGGGTGCCGTCGGGCAGGTCGACGATCTCGTAGTCGCGAAACAGGTTCGGGGCCTCGGCCCTGGCGATTTCGAGTATCCGGGTGGCCACCTTGCGGATTTCCACCTCCGCGTGCTCATTGGCGCGCAGCTCGATGAAG
>CAZBFW010000042.1:0-3205 GCA_964491135.1 uncultured Phycisphaeraceae bacterium
GAAATCGGCCAGGCGGGTCCCTTCCGGCCACGTCCCTGGCGTGGCGTCCTGGAAGCCGGCTGCCATGACGGCCTGCATCGTCCGGCACCACCCGGGATAGCGCAGCGTGGCCCGCTGAATGCTCTGCGCTTCCGGAATGTCGTAGAGATCGGCATACGCCAGTGAATCCCGGTTGGGGTACGACTCCAGCGTGCCGACGCCTTCGATTTCCATCCGATCGGGGTGGTTGAAGATGGTTCCGCTGGGTTGCTCAACGATTTCTCCGTCTTTCCGGAACCGGGCCGATGCCCCGCACGCCCGCAGCACGCCGAGCGGGCTCCACGAGAACTTGTAACCCCACGGATTGTCGTTGGCGTCCGGTGCGGGCAGCCCGCCGCAGGCGGATGTGAATGCCCGGATCCGCCCGCCGCCGCCGTGCACGCGGTTGATCACCAGCTTGGCCGACATGTGGTCGATGCCGGGGTCCAGCCCCATTTCGTTGAGCAGCAACACGCCGGTCTTCCGCGCCCGCTCATCCAGTGAACGCATGGCCGGACTCACGTAGGACGTGGTCAGCAGGGGGCGGCGTCGATCGACGCAGACCTCCGCGACGGCCGGATGACAGTCGGGCGGCAGCAGACTGATCACCACGTCGGCGTTGCCGATCAGCGCATCCATCTCCGGTCGCCGGGCCAGGTTCGCGACCACGGCGGAGCCGTTTGGGTGAGCCTCGACGATGGCCTCCGCGCGGCCCGACTCCAGGTCCGCCACGGTGACCCTGAATCCCGGCTGCTCCAGCAGGTAGCGGACCGCCGGCCGTGCCACTCGTCCGGCCCCGAGAACCAGAATGTGTTTCATCGGCTTTGCGTTCATGAAACCGGACGCGCTGCGAGGGCGTCTTCCAGGTACGCGTAATCATTCGTCAGGCGGCCCTGATACACGATGGTCGCCCGGCGGATCTCCGGGGGCAGGGCACAGTCATCGAACGGAACGGTGAAGTCGGCCCGGGCGATGGCGGGCACGAACGGCGTCAGGATGCGGCTGAACTCACGCGACGCATCGGCCGGGAGTTCGGCCGGGAGTATGTCCACCGCCAGCACCGCCGGGCCGTCGCCGACCAGGCCGTCCACCGTCGCGTCGCGCACGGGATCGTACACATACACGGGATTCAGAGGGCTGGTGCACCGCACATTGCACTCAATGGAGCCCCGCACGTCGCAGGAGATGTCTGCGAGGACCTCCAGGCGAGGGCGCTCCCGGCTGGTGTACAAACGTTTCAGGTCCGCCTTCGTCACGATGCGCGGGTAGCCGGCCTCCCAGTAGATGCAATTCACGACCGCCGTCAGATGGGGCCAGGAATCCAGAAAGGTGGATCGGTATCGCTCCGGGTGATCGTAGTAGTCCTGCAAGTCGAAGGAGGCCCCCCGGTCCACGGGCGCGTACATGTGCCGCTCTTCGAAGATGACCTTGTACAGCCTTCGGCTGCTCTGGCCGGTTTGCCGGGCCACGGCCGGCACGTCCTCCGGACGGATGCTCTCCATGGGCAGCAGGTCGAGAATCTCTTGCACACCCCGGGCCACGTTGCCGTAGCCGGTGACGCCGATGATGGCTGGGGAGACGGCGGCGGGAAGCCCGTGCGCGCGGATTTCATCCGACACGTCCGTGATCACGCCCCGCGCCTGCTCCAGACAGTCAAAGTGACGAGCCTGTCGAATGTGGTGGAGGGGCGTGTCGACGCCGCGCTGCCGCCAACGCTCGCCCAGCATCCAGAGCGCGTCGATCATGCCGGCGAGCCCGGCGTGACGACCGAAGAAGACAAGCCGTCGGCCCTCCGCGTCCGTGATGCGCTCGTAATCGATCAACTGGCAGCCCAGCTCCATCAGCCGGCGGAGCATGGGCATGTTGTGGGGCTGGCCCTTGATGACGTGAGCGAAAAAGACGTACGTCTTGTTCGGCTCCAGCTTCTCGATCGGGACCTCCTTCACGCCGAAAATGATCGGGCAATCCCGCAGGTCCGGCACCACGGCCGCTCCGGCGTCGGCGAAATGCGCGTCGTCGATGATTCGCTGCGGCGATGATTCGACCAGAACCGCAAGCCTTTCCTCACGCCGCAGCAAGCGCACGTCTTCCGGCACCAGCGGTACGCGGGCTTCGTACGGGGACTTGTCCTCGCGGCGCAAGCCGATCCTCACGGCAAGGCCTCCTCGACTGTGACCCCTGGGTCAGGAAAGGGTGATCAACGGGTGTGGCGAACGTCGTGCCTGGCGGTTCACCCCATTTTGAGTATGTGAATCCTAGTCGGTCGGGCCGTCTCGCGTCAACGGGGGCCGTGCCTGCCGTGCAGGCCGCGAGAATATCGGAACTTCTTCGGTTGGGAACGCCGTCGCGGGGGCGCGTCGATCCGTCCCTCCGCGCCGGCCGGGCGATCCATCGTTCCGCCTCCCACGCACCGGCCGGACCCGGGCACCTGTCCAGACCCGCAAATCCGCCCCCCACGTCCCGCGTGGTCTGGTGTCTGGCGCGGCTGCTCCTACGGCGATTCCGGAACCATCACTTCGCCCGGACGGAGCGGCTCTGTGTGCAGGGCCCGCAGGGCGGCATCGCGGAGCAGATAGGCCATCGTGTCACGCGGATCCTGGTGCAGCACGCGACTGAGGTGCGATACGGCTGCCTCCGGATCGCCCGAGGATATCAACACCACGCCGTAAAGGAAACGGGCATGGGTGTCGGTCGGTTCGCGCAACACCTGCGTCTGCAACGCCGCCAGGTGCCGGTCGAAATCGCCCGAAACCCCGTACGCCGTCGCCACGTTCGGCATCCGGTCGAGCAGGTCCGGCTCCTCGGCCAGCGCCCGTCGAAACGCCTGGGCGGAGATCTGGTAATCGCCCAGCGCAAAATGGACCAATCCGTAGTCCAGTTGCGCGTAGGGATCGTCGGGCAGGCCGATGACGGCGCGGCGGATCAGCCGCCGGGCCTCCTCGTACTGACCCATCGCGAAAGCCTCCTCTCCCAGCTCGAGGAACGTCGGTGGAGCGTCCGGCGGAAGGTCGGTCAGCGGAGGCACCTGCGACGCCGGCGCCTCGATTGCCTCCGGCATGGGCAGCGGCGCGGACTCCACTGGAACGTCGAGTTCACCCTGCAGGTCCAGCACCGGGTAAGGCGAGGTTTCCAGCATCGGCTCGGCGGCGACGTCCACAACGGGTGTGGTTTCTGCCGGCACGTCAAT
>CAZBFW010000042.1:3215-8902 GCA_964491135.1 uncultured Phycisphaeraceae bacterium
GCTGCAGCACCTCCTGCGGTGTCTGCGTCACAATGACGGAGGAGGGGTAGGGCCGGAAGAACGTGTCGTGGAAAGCAGGCCCGTAGAGCCGGTCGTACGTGCTGCCGTAGTACCCCTGCACCAGCGTTGGACGGACGCAGGTGACGGATGGCCTGTATGCGGGCGTGCAGATGCGCCCGGTGGAAACGATCGTCCGCGGAGCGGGCGGGCGGCAGGCCCAGCTCGATCCGTGATCACGGCGAACGTGAAACGTCTTCTTGTGATGCGTGGTTCGATGAATCACGGCGGGCCCGCCGGGCGTGCAGCGGCTTGCCGTGCCGATGCTGGCAGACCAACCCGGGCGCGCCGACGTCCGGGTCGGGGCCGCGCAGGAGGAAGGGGACGTCCGGATCGAGCCGGATCGAATCCTCGACAGTGGGGACGACTGCACCGCGGGGCGGCGCTCCTGTGGCGGCCTCTGACCCACACTGTTGCGGGACGGCTCGCGGCGCGTGACTTGCGGCGTCCGGGCCGGCTCTCGGCGCGAGACCTGTGGCGTCCGGGCCGGTTCCCGGCGCGTGACCTGCGACGTCCGGGCGGGCTCCCGGCGCGAGACCTGCGGCGTCCGGGCCGGCTCCCGGTGCGAGACCTGCGGCGTCCGGGCCGGTTCGCGGCGCGTGACCTGTGGCGTCCGGGCCGGTTCGCGGCGCGATACCGTCGGCGTGGTTCGTGTTGCGGTCGCGCGAGAAGACGAACGCGACGACCCGGACGAGACGCTCCTTGGTGCGGGTCGCGGCGCCGACGCGGACCGGCTGCTCCGAACGCTGCTGGATCGCTCCGACGTCTTGCGTGCCGGCCGGGTCCCAGCCAGCGCCGACTCCGCAGCGCCGGCGGCCAGGAATGCGAAAACGGCCAGAACGGTCGAGACTGTGCGTGCTCGCCTGTGGTTCATGGCGTTCCTCCTCATCTGTTCGGACCGGTCGGCATCATCACTGGTTAGCAAATATTCACACATGGATATAATACACTGCATGGGTGGGAATGCAAATCCCTTGGTCGACAATCTTCTCCATAGTCGGCTGAGATGAGTGGCCGTCAAACAGTCGGCTTCGGCACCATCGCCGGTTGCAGTGGCAATGGAATTGTGTAGACACACTCTTGAGAGATGGGCTGGTTGACTCGATCCTGGCACATCTGCGTGAGTTCGCCGCGATGAAGCCCGAGCGTGAGTGCATGCCGCCCGGGCGTGCGGGAAACACCAAGAGACCGGCTGGAAAGCCGGTCCCACAAACACTAGATAACTGGAAACCGGAAACCGGAAACTGGAAACTAGAAGCAGCGAAGACCGGCTGGAAGGCCGGTCCCACAGAGGAAACGCCGCCCGGGCGTGCGGGAGACATCCAGAGACCGGCTGGAAAGCCGGTCCCACAGAGGACCCGCGCGCCCGGGCGGAGATGATGCCCTGGGGGAGGCGTCATCGTCGACGGAGGAGGGTCGCCGTCGCGCAGAAACCGAGCAGGGCCAGCGTGGCCGGCTCGGGGATTACCGTCAGGGTGGCCGGCGTGAACTGGACGTTTTCGTCCAGGACGAGGGACTCCAGCAGGAAGCCTTCGTCCTCTTCGGGTCCGATGCTGAACGCCAGGTCCGTCGTGCCGGGCGTCATGCCGGCTTCGAAGGTCAGCGTGGCCAGCAGCACTGCGCCGGCCAGGCCGGTGTCGAAGACCATGCCCGACAGGCCGTCGCCGTCCAGCGAACCGAACGCAGGGTCCCAGGCCGGGCCGATCGTCAGGTCCGTCCAGGCGCCAAGGCCGGGGTCGTCCAGCGTCACGTCCAGGCCCCATGCCACGATCGGATCGCTGAAGGTCGCGACGATGTCCACGTCGACGGTCTGGCCGACCTCGACCACGGGGGCGACTGGATCGAGGGTCACCTGGACATCGGCGAGAGTGGGTGTTGTCAGAGAGAGTGCCAGCAGCGCAGCGCCGAGAGTTTTGATTGAGCGTGCCATCTTTCGATTTCCTCCTTACGCACCCGCGTGCGTTTCGATCTGTGAGAGAGAACCGTTATTGGGTTGGTGCCGGCGGCGGTACATGGGGGAGCGCCGCACGGCGCCGATCGTTCACTCGTGTCATCGCGACGATACACCTGGTCCGCCGGACAGGCGTCCCGGCACGGTCGACCGCTGGGGCGCCGGCTCCGGGTCCTGCAAGGCCGGGTTGCTGAGCTGGGGACTCTTCTGCGGCTGGATCGGCGCCCGGGGCGGACCGGCCAGCGGGTTGCCGATGAAGTCGCGGTAGCAGGTCAGCCAGGCGGCGTAGTCGGCCATGCCGACGGCGCCGCTGTGGTCGTAGTCGCACACGCCGTCCTGCGGCGGATTGCCGTCGACGATACCGCCGAAGGCGGCGCGGAAGATCATGTAATCGTCGTAGTCGACATCTGCGTCCCCGTCCAGGTCGCCGCACATGCATGCGTCCGGCGGATCGACCGTCAGTGTCGCGACGTAGGACGAGCCGCATGCAACCGTGCCGTACTCCCATGACGGAGCTGGAGAGACGGTGAACCAGTAGGTGCCGGGGCCCATGCTGGCGCCCGCGGTGGCCGTCACGTTGGCCGAACCGATGACGGAGGCGACGGGATAGTAGCCCTCACAGAAGCCCCACTCGGAGTACACAATCTCCACCTGCGCGTCGAACGTTGCGCGCACGTCCCACTTCAGACTTGCCGGGGCGGACAACTGAACCTGGTACCAGTCCTGGTCGCCGTAGAGGTCGCCGAAGTTCAGGTACGTGCCGGAGGTGCCGCAGACCGTCTCGCCGCACGTGATGGGCGAGAAGACGAACGGGTAGCCGGTGCAGCCGCCGTTGGTGGTGTCCATGTAGTCTTCGAAGCAGTCCGGCTCGCCTTCGGGTGTGGCTCCCGGCGGGCATTCGGTGCTGCTTTCGTCGAGCTTCACGACGTTCAGCAAGTACTTTCCGCATATGTCCCAGTCCAGACCTTCGATCGTGACGTAGTAGTCACCGGCCGGAACGGTGGCGGTGACGTAGGATTTGTTCACCTGGCAGAAATCGTGGTTGAAGCCGACCTCCTGGCCGCAGCGTGTGGTGCCGACGAAGAGGACGGTGTCAAACTCAAACGCCGATCCGCACAGCGAGAACGCCCAGGTGCCGTCCTCCGGCAGCGTCACGACGTATTCCAGTTCATCGGATGGGCTGAGGTCGCAATCATCGTCCGTGTTGCAGGTTGTGCCGCGCACGTCAGTCACGGGAGCGGTGACGCGGAAGTCCACCTCGCCGGTGCAATCGTAGCCGTCGGCGCAGCGGGATTCCTCAGTCCAGGTCCCGTTCTGTGCTGCGCAATCGGCTTCGGTCAGATCGCCGATGCACTGGCCCTCGACGCAGCAGGCCCACGCGCGCGGCGGGCAGTTCGGCCCCATGTCGACGGATTCCTCGAGTCCGAAGCGTCCGCCGGATCGGGCCGGCTCGCCGTTGTAGTAGACGTTGTAGTAGCCCTCGCCCCAGTTGCAGCAGATGCCGTTGCCAGAGTTGTCATGGATCGTGAAGGTGAAGCAACGGTCTGTCGGCACGCAGACCCGTTCGGTGTACAGATGCTCGAATTCATCGTACGGACCTTCCGACGCGATCACCTCGCCGGTTAGCGTGTCGGTCAGTTCCCAACGAGTCTCCCTTGGATACCAGTCGGTAAAAATCTCTACGTCAATGGCGGCCTCCGGGCACGGAACCACGCATTCGTGCGTCGCACACGACTCGTACATCCACCACGCGCCGCCCAGCGCGTCGCACTCGGATTCCTGGTTGTCGACGCAGTCGTTCCCGTCGTTGTAGCAGCACGCGCCAAGCAGCGCGCACGGCTCGGCCGTCAGCGTGGCCACGTAGTTGTTGTTGGTGCCGCACGGCAGGCCGTAGTAGTCTCCCGCACTGACGTAGAACCAGTAGGTTCCCGCTGGCAGGCAGATCGTCGTAATGATGGTCGGCTCGCACGCGGCGCCGACGGCGTATGGATCCAGCACGGTGACGGTGCTGCAATCCGGGCTACCCAGCGGAACGGTGGGGACAAAGCCGCTCACCACGGGCAGACCGTCAAACTCGCCCTCGACCGTCCACGTGAAGGCCGTGGGTTCAGTGACGGTGATTTCGTACCAGTCGGTGTCCCGGGTGCCGCCGTCGGCCCAGATGGTGCCGCAGACGGGCGCGCCCGGCGTGATCGGTTCGAACGTGGGGGGGGTCAGGAAGCAGCCGCCGTTCGTGTTGCTGCCGCAAGCCTCCGTTTCGGTGACCGCGCCCGCCGGGCACGAAACGATGCACGGGCACTCGTCGCACGTGGTCCAGGCGCCGAGCCAGTTGCCGGTGCAGGCCGCCTCGCCCAGGACCTCGCACGTGCCGTCGTCGTGGCAGCACGCGCCGTCGGGCTGGCCGCACGGCGGGTCCAGGTTTTCGCACAGCGTTCCTTCCACAAATCGACCGGTGCAGTAGGCGATTTCGGCGCCGTCCTGGCACGTGCCGGTGACATCGTCGCAGCAGGCGCCGAAGCGGGGCTCGTACCCGCCGTCCAGGCAGTACGAGAGGTCGAATCGCATGGAACTCGGCATGGGTGAAATCCGGTACGACCGGCCGTCACCCTCGTCCGAGGAAGCCCACATGAACCGGCAATCCGGGTCTTCGCCGTCGCCCTGGATGGAAACCCAGCCGTTCGCAAGGTTGCACGGGGGAATGAGCAGATCGACCGAGAAGTACAGCACCTCCAATCCATCCGGCGTGAACACCCCCGTGGGGACCCAGGTCGGGACCGTCCTGTATTCGCAGGCCAGCGGGCCCGGCTGCCCAGCGGCATCCTCATAGAACCGGACCCACACGGTCGGGTCCGGCTCGACACACGGCCCGGTGTCGTAGTTCAGCCACACGCCCCACCAGTGGATGCCGTAGATCGTTCCGGTGACGCCTGCGAAATCGTCGCCATACTGTGGTCCGACGCCTGCGGTGTCGGAGCTGAAGCTTGTGATCTGTGAGGGCACCAGCGGAAGGGCCTGGCCTGCCAGCGTCGTCGCGGGGCACACGTCCAGCGTAGGCGGGCACTCATACGTGGCGCAATCCTCTCCGAGGAAGAAGGTCCCGTGCTGGAGACGGCACTCCAACTCGGTCGTGGTGCCGACGCAATCGCCGGATACGCAGCAGGCCCCGGTCGGCCAGTCGCAGCCGTTGCCGAGGCGAACGGTCTGCGACTCGCCGAACTCGCCGCCGTAGCCGACGGGCGTGTCGTTGAGGATCAGGTCGAAGTAGCCCTCCCCGTGGTCACAACAGAGGCCGTCGCCGGCGCTGTCGTGAATGGTGAAGTCATAGCAGCCGTCGCTGTCAAGGCAGAATGAGTAGAAGAATGGCGTATCGGCAGCGGTATAGCCGCTCCCCGCATCGATGACATCGCCGGTGGCGACGTCCACGAGTTCCCAGGAGGTTTCGCCGGGGTGCCCATCGGTCGCCAGCGACATCATGAGCCTGTCTTCAGGGCACTCGCCGCAGGCGAAGTGGGCGCAGTCTCCGTAGGAGTACCACGTTCCTTCCTGGCCGTAGCAATCCTCGCTGTTCATGGTGCCGATGCACTCGTCGTCGAGGCAGCAGGCACCCATTGGCAGCGGGGGATTCGTGACGATCTCCACCAGGCCGAGGCCGGAATTGGTGTTCCAGCCGCCGATGGAG
>CAZBFW010000042.1:8912-13225 GCA_964491135.1 uncultured Phycisphaeraceae bacterium
GCGATACCGGTGGGTAGGTTCATCGATACCAGGTCGACGCCGTACTGCCCCCACACGTCCTGCACCGCGCCATCCAGATCGTACACGATTACGCGGTATCCCTCGGGATCGGTGACGTACACGCGCCCATCACTGACCGCCAGGTAGGGCTTGTTCACCACCGACATCCCATCCCAGGCGACCACGGGCCACTCGCGCTCGAACTGGAGGTCGGCGTCGGTTCCTTCGTAGTAGCCGTCGTCGTCGCAGCCGACTTCTGTGAGGTTTGTGCAGTCGCAGCCGTCGTAGACAGCCACAACCGTGTCGAAACCGCTGTCGATGGTCATGACGTTCCCTCGACCGTCCTTGTCGGCGGTCCAGCAGTACCAGACGTTCTTGTGGGTGTTGCTCTGGCACGAGGGGACGGGACCGTCATCCGTGGCCTCCACGTTTGCGAACGTCAGCCCGACGACGGTGCCCGAGAGGGGAATTGCGTTGGCGCAATCGTCGTTCGGTGGAGCCGCACGGTTGCCGAGCAGCAGCGGGTACTCCTCGAGCGGGTTCGTGTCCAGGAACTGATCCGAACGGATGGATCTCTCGACATCCGCAGCCGGCCTGGACGGCTCCTGCGCCGTCAGCACGCTCGCACAGAGGAACGCCGCGCCGAGCATGTATACTGATCTCCTCCGATTCATCGGTGCCACCTCCTAGGAAATGTTCCCTTGAGCAGGATCTTCGACCCAGACGTGCACGTGACTGACGGCGTCCAAACGCCACTTCCTTCCCACTTCGGCTGTCAGATGACCACCATCTTCGCACGCGCGGCTGGTCGGCGCGCGGCCAAGCGGCCATCGGTCACGGATGGGGGCCAGATGACGTGGCGTGCCGGTGCCGACTTCTTCGCCATGGCGGGGGGAAAGACGGAACACAGGCAACGTGCACCCAGGGGCCACCCAACCGCCATAAGCGGCATTCTTGCAGATGCGGACCGCCAAGTCAATAGAATTTCCTCTGGAAATCCGATTGAACATCGTTTTTCTTCTCGCCAAACCGGGTGGGCTGATGTAACATGAGGTGAATGGCCTGTTCCGTCGGGACAGGCTGGTCGGCTGGCAGTACTGGAATGAGCAACGCTGAACCCTCAGAACCGCAGACCACGACGCCCGTCTCCGACCGGATTCATCTGGTCGGGTGCCAGTTGGCAGAGAGCTTCCGATCCCTGCTCGACGGTCTGCCCGGGCGTCCCTCGGCGGCCAGGGAGATGGCCCAGGCCCTCAGTGTCGACAAAATACTGGTCCACAAGCTCTTAAGTGCATTGCGCAGCAAGGACCCGCTGGCCACCGCACACGCGATTCCGGGGCCGGAGCCGCTCATGCGCGTCGTTCGGGCGGCCAAGGCGAAGGGGGTGTCGATCGAGGCGGTGAAGGCGGCCGAGGCGGCCGTTTCCTCCTTCAAGCATCTGATCAGCCATGAGGCCGGGGATCGCAGCAGTCTCGACGCGATCATCAGCACGCTGCTGCCCGATGCGCGTGGACGATTCGAGACGCTGGCCAAGCAGTCGGTGTACCGGGGAATGCGACAACTGAAGGGGATGTCCGCGAACGTCACGGTCATGACGGTCCTGGTGTCTCCATCCGCGCAGGGGGACCGTTGCGACACCGCCGTGCTCCGAGGTTTCCTCGGCCTGCACTGTGTGCGTCCGGGGGCCGCGATGAAAATCGGCGTGATCAGCAGAGTGGCCAACATCGACGCTTCTCAGCTCACGCTGGACGGTACGCCGGTGACCGACGCGCGGCAGATCGTCCTCACGGATTTCTGTTCCGTGCCACCGACTGAGTTCCAGGTGCACGAGAAGAAGGAGGCGCGGGTGTTCGCACTGGGGTGGGGCGAGCAGGTCGGTCCGCGTTCCGCGCGCGATTTCGTGGTCGGCGAATTGCGTCGCAACGCAATGCGGCGCTGGCGGACCCCGGAGGCCCGCGTTACGCGGGCCGGCCTCCACGACGGCATCAGTGTTCCGACGCGGACGTACCTGTTCGACCTGCTGTTGCACGAAGACGTATATCCGAGTTGGGAACCGCGGGCGCGCGTCTTCGAAATGGGCGAGCTCGGGATGGCCAGTGTGAACGACGATTCACGCGATCTCGACGTGCTCAACCTGGACGTACACGTCAAGCCGATGGGGTTCGGCATCGAGCATTTCCGGGCGAAGGAGATACCCAACTACGTCGAAATGCTGAGCCTTCTGTGCGGCAAGATCGGCGCGGAACCGGGCCGCCTGCGGGGCTACCGTACGCGCATCGAATACCCGGTGTTCGGCACTCAAGTGCAGTTCGCGTTTGACCTGCCGCTCGCCCCTTCGGCACAGGTGAACGAAGCATAGAGACGACATACGGCTGGGCGGTGTGGAGAGATGCCGGCCCGCGTCAGGCGTCCAGTATCCTGCGTAACTCGTTCAGAGATCGGATCTTGTGATCGGGGGTCGACTCGCCGGCGTCGAAAATGCGATCGTCCCGGCAGAGCCAGGCCGTGGCGATGCCCACGGACTGCGCTCCGCCCACGTCGCTGTGCAGCGAGTCGCCGACGTGGAGCACCCGCTCCGGCGAAACGCCCAAAGCATCCAGGGCGACCCGGAAAATGTGAGGGGCCGGCTTGTAGCAGCGGACCGCCTCCGAAACGACCACGGCGTCAAAGCGAAATCCGTGCCGGGCGATCGATGCGGTAATGTCGTCCGTGTCCGCGTTGGATACGCAACAGACGGGCAGATCAAGATCGGCCAACGCGGCCACGGCGTCGATGTGCGCGGGGGCCGTTGCCCAGTAGCGCTTGAGCATGTCGCAGTACGGGCGCGGGTCCGCATGGACCCCCAAAAGGCCAAGTGTATCCACAAGCGTCTTGGCTTCGCAGTCGTACAGGTTGAGGAAGCGGTCGTGGTTGGCGACCTCGATCTCCTGGAAAAACCGCCGGCCCCACGTGATCGCCAGCTCGGCTGCCGTCATGGGGAGCGCCAGGTCCTCCGCCACCCGCGCGCAGGTGGTCTCCACGGCCAGACGGTCGCCGTCCGCCAGCGTGCCGTAGTAGTCGATGAACAGCGCTTCAAACCGTCTCCGGCTCATTGCATTCTGACCCGCGCCGCCCCGTACCGGGCGATCCAGAGGCACAGCGTACACCGGGCGGCATGGCATTTCCATCGGGCCGCCATACGCACGCCGTGGGGACGGATGGAGGTTTGCCAACGGTCAAGGAGTCAATCCGGAGTTCCGTCGGCGAGTCGGAGCCGGGCGTGTCTCGCTGAGAATCCGCTGCTGCCGGTCGTCGCTCAGGCCGAACAGGGAAAAGACGATCCGGCTCATCTGCTGGTCTGCCTGCCGGATGATGCAGGTCAGCGCTGCTTTGGCGACCTCATCGCGGATCCGCCGATGTTCCTGCGCAAGCCTCGCGCGGCGCATGCCAAGGTTGTTCAACCGCTGCACCCGCTCCGGATCGGCTGATCCGGCCGGGACGGGAAACCGGCGCAGGTGCTTGATCTTGAGCTCCGCAAAGGCACGGCCCCGCCGCGGCTCGATGCAGCGGAAGAACCACGTGATCAGCGGGCTGTTCAGGAGGGCGGCGAGCCCGTCCAGCGTGAGAGCGGTGGAGGCCGCGGGAAACACGAGGAAGCAGTTGTTGGCGGCGTAACGCTTCTCGCGGTCAACGGCCGCCATCACAAAATCGCCCGTGCGCCGCACGAGGATTTTCTCGCGATTGTGCCATTCCGGCCGGCCCGCGTTGGCATACCGATTCCGCGTCCGGGAACGCGGCAGCACCGACAGGCGGATGTACTTCCCGTTCCACCGAAGTTCATACGGAGCGATCTCGTCGCGGCCGAACAGCAGCGGGCGGCAGCTCGCGTCCACCGGGCGGTCCACGAAGAGCTCGGAACGAATGTTCCCGCTGTGTACGCCTTCATGTATCTCGCACACTTGCCCCAGCGTCGGAAAGCTCGCGAGGTGGTCGAGAATGTCTCGCCGCTCGGGTGTGAGGTGCAGGTTGAACGTCAGCCGCTCGTTGAGCCGGAATTCCTCCTGCCGCAGCGTGTACTGCACCACGGCCCCGCGGTCCCGAAGGCTGACCTGCACGCGGTGGCCGGGTGGCGCGGGGCTCCGCCGGCCGATGAGCGTGGCCACGTCGATCGAGGCCGACGAAAACGCCATGCCCCACCAATCCACGTGCGTCAGCGAAAGCTCGTCGAGCAGGAACCGCCGCGTTTCCACGTAGTCTTTCAGCAGCACGATGTCCGGCAGCACCATACCCCAGGCCCCGCCCGGCCGGACCAGCGTCACCGCCCGCTCGACGAA
>CAZBFW010000043.1:0-13201 GCA_964491135.1 uncultured Phycisphaeraceae bacterium
ATCTGGCCATCAAACGCGGGCCTGACAACGAGTTGGGCGTCTACAAGGCCGTGGACGTGCCCGGCGAGAGCAAGCCCAAGCCTGAGTTTGTCCGCTGTCGGATCGGCCTGGACAACGGGACTTTCGCGCAGGTCATCGAGGGCGTGGAAGAAGGAGACGTGGTGTTTACCAAGCTCCCGGAGAAGACGGACCGAGAGCGGGAAGAGGAAGAGGGCCGCTAGGCGGGTGACGCAGGGTTCGCGTCCTGATGGTCGTGCCCGTCCGGGTGCGACGCGAGTAACAGGCTTGCCATGATTCGAGTGCACCAACTGAGGCGCCATTACCACATGGGCAGCTCGATCGTTCGGGCCCTGGACGGGGTGGACCTGGCCATACGGGACGGCGAGTTCGTCAGCATCACCGGCGCGTCCGGCAGCGGCAAAAGTACACTGATGCATTTGCTCGGCTGCCTGGACCGGCCCACCTCCGGGCTGTATGAATTCGACGGACGTCTCGTCCATAAGCTCAGCGACGGGCAGCTTGCAGTGATCCGCAACCGGGCCATCGGATTCGTGTTTCAGACGTTCAACCTCATCAATCGGACCTCCGCACTGGACAACGTGACGGTGCCGCTGATCTACGGTCGCAAAGGGAACACGCGTGCGGCGGCCATGGAAGCCCTGCGGCGGGTCGGACTGGCCGAACGGGCGCGTCACAAACCGAGCGAACTGTCGGGCGGGGAGCGGCAGCGGGTGGCCATTGCGCGGGCCATCGTGAACAATCCGCGGATCATCTTTGCCGACGAGCCGACCGGCAACCTGGATTCCCGCACCGGCCGGCAGATTCTGGAGGTCTTCCATTCGCTGCACGCCGGCGGGGTCACCATCATTCTGGTGACGCACGAGATGGACGTGGCCGTGCAGGCCCAGCGGCTGATTCGCATGAAGGACGGCAAAATCCTGGAGGACCGGGTGGTCGACGACACCTTGCGGGATGAGATGGAGGCCGCGGACGAGCGTTTCCGCCTGCCCCAGGGGGCCGGGCCGGTGTCGACACGGTCGCGGTCCGGCTGAAGGAACCCCAATCGCCGAGGAACGACACAGGCGTGTTTTTCATTCGTATTTGTTTCATGGCAATTCGCGGGCTGCTGGCGAACCTGCTGCGCTCGCTGCTGGCCACGCTGGGGGTGATCATCGGCGTGTCGGCCGTGGTGTCGGCCATGTCCATCCTGGAGGGGGCGAACCGGGACATTCTGCGGCGCTTTGAGTCGATGGGGGCCGACCAGATCATGGTCATGAACGGCTCGTCCCAACGGCAGTCGCGGCAGGCGGTCGTTCCCTCGCTGACCGAGGACGACGCGACGGCCCTGCAAAGCTGTTCGCTGGTGGTCGCGGTGGCGCCGGAGGTGCAGGCCAGCACGCAGATCAAGTACTTCAGCCGGAACATGAGCGTCACGGTCCTGGGCACGACGGAGGCCTACGCCAGGATCAACAACTACAAGACCCGCGAGGGGCAGTTTCTGAGCGCGGAGGAGGTCCGGGCCGAGCGGAAGGTCTGCGTCCTGGGCCACAAGGTGGCCGAGGAACTCTTCGGGGAAACGACAGCCGTGGGGCGGCGCGTCAAGATCAACGCGATGCCCTTCACCGTCGTGGGGGTGATGGAAAAGAAAGGCGTCCTGGGCTTCCGCGACGTGGACAACCAGGTGGTCGTGCCCATCAGCACCGCCATGAAGCGGATGTTCGGCATGCGCAACGTGATGATGATCACGGTGCAGGCGAAAAGCCGTGACGTGCTGGAGGCGGCGATCCAGCAGGTCAAGCGCACGCTGCGGGGCGAGCACGGCATCCGGGCGGGAGCGGATGACGACTTCCTGGTCTTCACGCAGGAGCAGTTCAAGGCGCAGCTTGCCGACGTCACCAAGATCTTCACCGTGGTGCTGGGCAGCATCGCGGGCATTTCGCTGGTGGTCGGCGGCATCGGGATCATGAACATCATGCTGGTGTCGGTGACGGAACGCACCCGTGAGATCGGCGTTCGCATCGCGGTGGGGGCCACGGGGTGGAACATCCTCGTGCAGTTCCTGATCGAGGCCTGCATCATCAGCGTGCTGGGCGGGGCCCTGGGCATTCTGCTCGGACTGCTCTTTGCGGATTTCCTGGAGAACTACACGGGCGTGCTCAAGACGTACACGCCGGCGTCCAGCATCTACCTGGCCCTGGTCATGGCCACGGTCGTCGGCATTCTGAGCGGCATCTATCCCGCCTATCGGGCCTCCCGTCTCGACCCGGTGGAGGCTCTGCGATACGAGTAGATCGTGCGGCTGGGCCCCTGTGATACGGGGCCCGGGGCGTGCAACGCGATGAACCATAGGCCGTTCCACATTGTCGTCGCCGAAAGCTACGGTGAAGCGGCACTGGCCGTCCTGCGAGAAGCGGGCGAGGTCCACGTGCTCGATTCCTACGAGGAGAGCACGCTGATCCGGGCGGTGGCTGATGCCGACGCGCTGCTCGTGCGGACGTATGCGCACGTGACGCAGCGCGTGCTGGAGGCGGCGCCGCGCCTTCGGGTGATCGGCCGGGGCGGGGTCGGGCTGGACAACATCGACGTAAAGGCCGCCCGCACCCGCGGAATCACGGTGGTCTACACACCCGCGGCCGCCACGCATTCCGTCGCGGAACTGACCATCGGGCTCATGATCGCCTTGGAGCGGCAGGTCGTGGCCGCCGATACCGCCGTTCGGGCCGGGCGGTTCGTCGAGGCCCGTCGCGTGTCACGCGGGCGAGAGCTGCGCGGACTGACGATGGGCATCGTCGGGCTGGGTCGGATCGGCCGATGCGTGGGCCGCGCCGCCGCTGGCCTGGGGATGAATGTCCTGTTCAACGACATTGTGGATGCCGGGCCGTTGGACTACGAGGCGCAGGCCGTCGACAAGCCGACGCTGTTCACGACGGCGGACGTGGTTACGCTGCACGTGCCGCTGACTCCTTCGACACGCGGCCTTGTGAACGCGGAGGTCCTGGCGGGCTTTCGGCAGACGGCCACGTTGATCAATACCGCGCGAGGAGGGGTTGTGGACCTGGTCGCCCTGGCCGCGGCCCTGAAGGCGGGCAACGTCGCGGGCGCGGCCCTGGACGTGTACGACCCGGAGCCGCTGCCGCCGGATCACCCAATCCTCCACGCGCCCAATGTGCTGTTCTCCGCCCACGTGGGGGCCCGCACGCACAGCGGCCTGGCTCGCATGGAACAGGTCGTTGAAGACGTGGTGGCGGTGCTGAACGGCCAGACGCCCGTATACCCGGCCCCTCCGTCAGAATCGTGTCCGTGAGAAGCGGGGGTGGGGGGGCACCTGCGGAACTCCGTCTTGTCTGTGTTCCCGTCTGTCTTGTTCATTTCAGCGTCAAAGGGTATGGTTACGCCGCTCAGTGCGGCCTTTCGAGCGTGGGAGGTTATCGGATGATTGGGCGACTTTGCAGCGTAAGCGGTCTGGCTGGCGCATGCATGCTGCTGCTTGTGGCGGCTGGGTGCAAAGACCAGGATTTTGGAGAAACCCGCAAAAAGGCGGGCGAGGCGGCTGAGGCTGCCCGAAGGGCCACGACGCAGGCGGTGGAGGACGCCAAGCCTGTGGTCGAGGACCTGAAGGAGCAGGCCGAGGACAGGCTCGGCGAACTCAAGAATGCCACCACGCAGGCCGTTGAGAAGGCCAAGGCGGCAACGACGCAGGCGGTGGACAAGGCCAAGGTGGCCACGAGCCAGGCCATGGACAAGGCCAAGCGGGCGACGACCCGAGCGGCCGAGGCCATCCAGGACGAGCTGAAAGACAAGCCGGATGGCGGGGAAGACGACTAGCCGACGGAACCGCAATGCGTGACTACCTCCTGTTGATGCGTCCCCAGGAGTGGATCAAGAACCTGGTGGTCTTTGCCGGGCCGCTGCTGGGCTACCGGCTGTTCCAACTCCCTGCCGCATGGGAAGCAGCGGTCTGCTTCGTGGCGTTCTGCCTGGTGGCGAGTGCCAGCTACGCCTTCAACGACGTGATGGATCGAGAGGCGGACGCTCACCACCCCGCCAAGCGCCACCGCCCGGTGGCGCGCGGGGCGGTAGGCCCGGCGGCGGCGGTGGTGATGGCGACGGGCCTGGCGGCCCTGGGAATGGGGCTGACAATTTGGCTTCTGAATCCGAACGTGACGGCCCTGGTCGGCGTATACTTCCTGTTGATCCTCGGATATTCGTCGGGGCTGAAGAGGCGGATCATCCTGGACGTCATCATCATCGCGACGGGCTTCGTGCTCCGGGCCTGGGCGGGCGCGGAGGCCGTTGGTGTGGTCACGTCCGAGTGGCTCATTGCATGCACCTTCACGATATGCCTGTTCATGGGATTCGGGAAACGGCGATGCGAAATCGCCGTGCTGGGCGAGACGGAACAGGCACGCGAGCACCGGGCCACGCTCGCCCGCTACACGCCGGAACTGCTGAACAACCTGACGAGCGTGTCCGCGGCGATTGCGGTGGTGACGTTCCTGCTGTACACCATCGAGCCGTCGTATCCGCCGCCCCCGTTCCCCAAGAAGCACCTGCTGTACACGCTGCCCCTGGTGGTCTACGGTGTTTTCCGGTTCGCCATGCTGGCCCAGGGCGGCCGATTCACCGGGCCGACGGCGATCTTCCTGAAAGACCGGGCGTTCCAGGCTACCATACTGTTATGGGGGGTGGTCGCGGCCGGCGTCGTCTTCGAGAGTCGGGTGCGAGAATGGACCGGCTTGGGGTGACGGGCCGGACATCTGCGATTGGTGTGGCGCTGTAAGAGGCCGGAGCCATGAATTCATCCAGAGTTGCGATCCTTCGGACATCGCCGGCCACCGTGCTGGCTGACTACCACCGTCTGATGAATTTGGCGGATTACCAGGCGGTGGTCGACCGGGCGGTGGACACGGCGTTGAAGATCAACATCTCGTGGCACTTCTTCTACCCGGCATGCTCAACGACGCCCTGGCAGTTGGACGGCGTGATTCGGGCCATGCTGGCGGACGGGTACGACCACAACCTGCTTCACGGCTGCCACAACCGAACGGTGGTGGTCAGCGCCCGCAAGGGCGAGCGGACGAACAAGCATCTCCCGGTCATTCAGGCGCACGGTCTGCGGAACATCCATTTGTACGAAGGCGAAGAGTGGATTCACATCCATGATGCCATAGGCGATCTGCGGGACAAGCTGCTGGTGCTCAATGATGTGTATCCCAATGGGTTCGCCATTCCAAAGCGGTTTATCGGCGAGAACATCATTCACCTGCCAACGGTGAAGACGCACGTGTTCACCACCATGACCGGGGCCATGAAAAATGCGTTCGGCGGGCTTCTGAACGAGAAACGGCACTGGACCCACCCGGTCATTCATGAAACACTGGTGGACCTGCTGATGATCCAGCGTCGAATTCACCGGGGGCTTTTCTGCGTGATGGACGGCACGTTCGCAGGGGATGGTCCGGGACCGCGATGCATGGAGCCGCACGTGAAGAACGTGCTGCTGGCCTCGGCTGACCCGGTGGCCATTGACGCGGTGGCGGCCCGTCTGATGGGTTTCTCACCGCTGGATGATGTGAAGTGCATCCGGATCGCCCATGAGATGGGGCTGGGGGTGGGAGACCCTCGTCAGATCGAGATTGTGGGGGACGTGGACGCGGCGGAAGAGAACTGGCACTTCGTGGGGCCGTACCGAAAGATGACCTTCGCCGCGCGGATGCAGCACCACATCTACTGGGGCCGTCTGAAGCGGCCTGTCGAATGGTCGCTCAAGACCTGGCTGGCCCCGTGGTCCTATGCGGCCAGCATTCTCTACCACGACGCGTTCTGGATGCCCTTTATCGGGAATCCCCGCGTTCACCAGGCGCTGACCAGCAGTTGGGGACGCCTCTTCCGTGAATGGGAGAGACTCACTCCGGACGAGCAGGGATGGCCCGGCCTGGAAGCACCCGCCGACGAACCGACCCGCGTGGCGTAGGCCTGCACCCTGGCGGCTCTCCATCCGGTGTGCGTACGTCCCGGCCGCCGAGATGCAGGCGAACGCCGCCGCGGGCTTGCTTCCTTCCCCTCAAAACGCCGCATTCATCTCCGCCAGACACGCGTTGATCTGACTCTCAATCGACTCAATGCGCTCAAGCGGTGCCTCGTTCCACCAGGCGTCGGCCAGAGCCTTTCGCAGGCGATACAACTCCACCTCGCGGGGATCCAGCGTCTGATTGGCCGAGCGAATCTCTTCTTCTGTCAATCGGGCGTGCTTGGACTGGATCATACGCGACCCTCCATCTCCTCCGTGTCTCCATACACCTCGTGAGAGGGAGTCGCTCCGCGGGACGCGATTCGAAGTGCTTCGGTCATCCTGACCACAAGACCTCGTATACACGTTCCCGCAGCGCGGACCGGCGGGCGAGCAGGGGCGGACACACCGGCCGACAGCGCCCCATCACGCCGGTATGGTTTACCCTATGCCACACAAATCACAGGCTGTCAACGGAGAAATCGGCGTCCGGCATGGAGGTTTGGCGAAGGTACCTCACAGGGTTTTGAATTCGCGAGAGTTACCGATTCGCGAGATTTTGTGTAGCCTCCCTGAATTCCGGCCTATGACAAGGACGTTGGAACGGGCATCGCCTGACGCGTTCTGAACACAGTTTCACACCCCACAGGTCCGCCCGTGTGGCGTCGCGGCACGCAAGGATATACTTGTCATAACCTTCGGGTTCGGCTAAGGCGCGGCGGACGAACCGAGATTCGGCAGAGGGCAGTAACAAGGGGTTTCACATGAAACACGTGATCGCACTGGTCCTGGCACTGGCGCTAAACGCGGCGGCAAACCTCATGATGAAGGCGGGAGCCAGCCAGGTGGAACGGGCCGGGGGCTTCTTTGCGGGGGGAGCGTGGAAGGCTGTTCAGACGGTGCTGGGCACGCCCGTGCTGCTCATCGGTCTGACCTGTTTCGCCCTCAACGCAGCTTTCTACATGTACGCGCTCTCCAGCCGCACGTTGTCCATCAGCATCGCCTATCCGCTGATGGTGGGTGGCGGGTACGCGATCATCGCGACCACCGCGTATCTTCTTCTCGGCGAACGCTTGACCGTGGGGCAGTGGATCGGCGTGGCCCTGATTCTGGCCGGCGTGTTCCTGGTGGCCATTCAGACGGCGGAACGCGCCGCTTGACGCTTCACTCGGTTGCGTCACCCGTTTCCGTCGCGAAGCGACGCACCGTCGGACGACCTGGCCGGGAACACCAGGCTCACCAGCACGACGCAGACGAAGTTCGTCAGCACCGTGATCAGCAGTTTGACGGCATGAATGTCCTGCACCAGGGAGCTGCTGAGATTGAGCGCATGTTCGAGCGCGTACAGCAGCGCCGACCACCCCTGAACCATCGCCACGCCGGTGATCATGCCCACGATGACGCCGACCCGTGAGGTCCGCTTCCAGAGGCAGCCCAGCACGATGGCCGGCCCCAGGCCGGCCGCCAGCCCACCCCAGGCATCCAGCACCTGCCCGTATACGCTCTGTCCACCCCAGGCGGCCGCCACGCCACCCACGCCCAGCAAAATGACGACGGCGCGGGACAGCCAGACTGCGGTGCGATCACTGGGGCGACCGCCGAACAGCTTTTCGTACCCGTCGCGCACGACGGCCGCGACGGCCACGATGATCTGGGAATCCACCGTGCTCATCATGGCGGCGATTGCCGCCGAGAGGGCCAGGCCGGCGAAGAAGGGCGGAAACAGGGTCACCGCCAGCATGGGCATCGCCCGGTCCGCCATCTTCGCCGCGACCAGATCGGTTTGGAGCGTGCCGACGGCCACCAGCCCCACGAACAGGGAACCGTACAAGGCGAAGAGAGTCCATATCACCGCGATCAGCGCGCTTTTGGGAATCTTCTTCTCCTCTTCGATGGCCATGAAACGGGCTATGATGTGGGGCTGGCCCGGGTAGCCGACGGACCACGACAGGCCGTGCAGCGCAACGCCCAGAAGGAACGACGTCCCGGCTTTGCCACCGTCGATCGCCAGCATGTGTTCCTTCAGGGCGCCGGCAGCCAGGGCGGACCAGAGCTCTTCCAGCCCGCCCAGGTGGATGATGCCCAGCACGGGCAGGGCGATCACGGCGCCGACCATGAGAATGGCCTGAACGAAGTCCGTCCAGCAGACGGCCAGAAACCCGCCGGTTGCGGTATAGGCCAGGATGACCGTCGCGCCGATGAGCATGCCCTGATGGTAGAACGAGAGCCGTACTCCGCCGATCGTTTCGCCCCAGGGAAGGTGCGCCTGGCGGAATGCCGTGGCGAACACGTGGCCGGAGGCGTTGAACTGCGCGGCGATGTAAGAGACGTAGTAGACGACGATGATGAGCACGGAGAGGATGCGAATCAGCCGGGAGCGATCGGCGTACCGAGCCTCCAGGAAATCCGGAATGGTGAGGGCGCCGTACTCGGCGCTGAGTCGTCGCAATCGGCGGGCGAGCACCAACCAGTTGAACATCACTCCGCACGTGCAGCCGATGCACGCCCAGATCATGCTGAAGCCGAACGCGTAGGCGGCCGCGGGCAGACCGATCAGCAGCCAACCGCTGAAATCACTGGCTTGGGCGCTGAAGGCGGCCACCCAAGGACCAAGGCGCCGACCGCCCAGCACGAAATCACCGATGTTTCGGTTGTACCGCGAGCAGTACCCGCCGATGAGCAGCAGGGTCAGCAGATACGCGGCGAAGACGGCCAGGATCATGGCGTGCGGTCCCAGTTTCGATACGACCAGGCAATTGCGATCAACAGCAGCAGAAGTGGTGGCGCAAACAGCCAGATCAGCGTCGATGCGGGCAACGACATCCGTCGGACTCCGTTAACACCTTGTCCTGCGGATGATTATGCCAGATGGTCATGTGTGGGGCAACCGTGCATCAGCGGCGTCGGCTTTCGCCCAGTCGTCCGTTGACCTCCTTGACGGGCCTGCCCGGCAACGCCATCCTTCGCAGGGGGACGCTTTCAGGTAGGCGTGCTTTCTGAGATGTGACCCAGTACCGTGCCTATAGCGTTCACGGAGCAATTCGAGCTGCCCTTCGCGTCGTCAGAGCGGATTCTGGCCGTCGGCGGAGACTTGAAGAGCACGCTCTGCCGGCTTCAGCAGCGGGTAGCCGCGGTCTCTTCGTCGTTCGGCGACCTGGCCGACGCGGTGAATCTGCGCGCCTTTCATGCGGCCTTGCATGGAGAGCTGGGGCGGGCCAGACCCGACGCGGTGGTCCATGATCTGCACCCTGCGTACCACTCGACCACGGTCACTCGCCAGGCTGCGGACGCCGCCGGGGCACCCTGCGAGGCGGTCCAACACCACCACGCCCACGTATGTGCCTGCCTGGCGGAGAACGGACTCGCCGATCCGGCCATCGGCATCGCGTGCGACGGGACCGGATTCGGGACGGACGGGGCGATCTGGGGCGGAGAGATCCTCTACGTGAGCCCGGGCGACTTCGAACGATGTGCCAATCTCGCCTATTTTCCCCTGCCCGGCGGGGATGCGGCGGCCCGGCAGACTTGGCGACCCGCCTGGAGCCTCGTTCATCAGGCGTATGACGGGCGCGTTCCGACCGATGTGGAGGGCCTTTTCGACCGCGTGCCGCGCCAAGAGCGGCAGACCGTGGCGGCGATGGTCGCCGCCGGCGTGAATGCGCCTGCCACGTCGAGCCTGGGCCGCGTCTTTGACGCCGTAGCGTTTCTGACCGGCTTGTGCGACCGCAACACATTCGAAGGCGAGGCCGCCATCCGCCTTCAGGAGACCGCAGAGGGTCATTCTGCCGATGGATACCCGTGGGAGTCCGCGGTGGACGAAGGAGTGGAGCGGCTGATGGTGAGCCCCATGATCCGGTCGATCTGCCGTGATGTTCTGGACCACCGCTCGCCGGCTGCCGTTGCCGGCGCGTTTCACGCGACCGTGGGTCAGATGCTGGCGAAAACAGCGGCGGCGGCCGCGGCGCGGCGAGGAGTGAGTATTGTGGCCCTGACGGGTGGCTGTTTCCTGAATACAATCCTGGCAGGCCACGTCGAGGAGACGTTGCGTGACCTGGGTGTGCCGCGAGTGTTGCGGCATCGGCGTCTTTCACCAGGAGACGCGAGCCTGTCGCTCGGTCAGGCGTTCGCCGTGGCGACTCGGATTCGGAGTGTTGGGTGATGTGCCTTGCCGTGCCCGGCAAAGTGATCTCGGTGACCGGATCGGACAGTGAAACCGGTCGGACCGCCATCGTGGACCTTCAGGGCAACCGGGTTGAAACCAGCCTGGCCCTGACCCCGGAGGCCGGCGAGGGCGACTGGGTGCTGATGCACGCCGGCTTTGCCATCGAGGTGATCGACGAGGACCACGCCCGGGAAATCTGGCAGTACCTCAGCGCGGTGATTGAGCCTGATGCCTCCTCTGCTGCCACGGAACAGGACCAACCATGACCCGCGCGACACAGACCAACCTGTTGGCCACCCAGATCGCCGAGGCGGTCAAAGGCCTCGGTCGAGTGCAGGTGATGGAGGTCTGCGGGACTCATACGGTCTCCATTTTCCGGAACGGAATCCGCTCGCTGCTGCCGCCGAACGTCCGTCTGATCAGCGGGCCGGGCTGCCCGGTCTGCGTGACGGCCCAGCGGCACATTGACGCGGCGATCGAACTGGCGTCACGAGCCGGCCTCATCGTGGCGACCTACGGCGACATGATTCGCGTGCCCGGTCGCTTCGACAGCCTCGAGACCCTGCGGGCGCGCGGAGCGGACATCCGTGTAGTGAATTCCGCCCGGACGGCGCTGCAAACCGCCCAGCGGAACCCGGGACGGCAGGTGGTGTTTCTGGCCGTCGGGTTCGAGACAACCGCGCCGGCCACCGCCGCCACCATCTTGGAGGCGGAGCAGTTGCGCGTCGAGAACTTCAGCGTGTTGGCCAGTCACAAGCTCGTCGTTCCCGCGATGATGGCCCTTCTGGAAGACGGCGACGTGCCGCTGGACGGTTTTCTCTGCCCGGGGCACGTAAGCGTAATCATCGGTGTCCGGGCGTATGAACCGATCGCCACTCGCTATGGCAAAGCGTGCGTGATTGCCGGCTTTGAACCGCAGGCGATCCTCGTGGGACTGCTGCGGCTGATGCAACGGGTGGGCCAGGGGCAGGCGTCCGTCGAGAATGCGTACGCCGGCGTCGTCCGAGAGGACGGCAACCCCGCTGCGCGGCGGTTGATGGAACGAGTGTTCGTCACCTGCGACGCGCCATGGCGGGCGCTGGGCGTCATACCGGCCAGTGGGCTGGAGCTGGCGCCGGCCTACGAACGGTTCGACGCCGTCAAACGGTTCGACATCGAGATCGGAGAAGACTGCGATCCGCCCGGCTGCCGGTGCGGTGAGGTCATCCAGGGCAAGGTTGAGCCGACGGAATGCGGGCTGTTTGGCAGTGACTGCACGCCGGTTCACCCGGTCGGGCCGTGCATGGTGAGCAGCGAGGGCACGTGTGCGGCCTGGTTCAAGTACCATTGGCCCACAACGCGGCAGGGAGGTCGGGCATGAGCACAGCCGGCCAGGCGGATCGGGTGGTACTGGCCCACGGCGGCGGCGGCGAATTGATGAACCGGCTGCTGCGCGAACACGTGATGCCCGTATTGGGCAATCCGACGCTGGCTCCGCTGACGGACGGCGCGGTGTTGCCGCGTCCGGAAGGCGAATTGGTCTTTACGACCGACTCCTACGTCGTGACACCCCTGGAGTTCCCCGGCGGAACCATCGGGCGATTGGCCGTCGCGGGGACGGTGAATGACCTGGCCGTCATGGGGGCCACACCGCTGGCCCTGAGCCTGGGGCTGATTCTCGAAGAGGGTCTGTCGCTCGCCCGGTTCGACCGCATTCTGGCCGACGTGGCGGCCACGGCGGCGGAAGCCCGCGTGAGCGTGGTGACGGGCGACACCAAGGTCATCGAGCGTCGGAAGCGATCTGGTGTGGACCGTGACGACGCAGCGGACGGGTTGTTCATCAACACGGCCGGCGTCGGTGTGCGCCGGCCGGACGCGCGTCTGGGCATTGCCCGCGTCGAGTCGGGCGACGCCGTGCTGTTCAGCAGCCGGATTGCCGAGCATGGGCTGACGATTCTTTCAGTGCGGAATGGGATTGAGTTCGATACGGAGCTGCGCAGTGATGCGGCCCCGCTGAACCATCTCGTTGGGGCGTTGCTGAACAGCGGCGCGGACGTGAAGTTCCTTCGAGACGCTACGCGCGGCGGTGTGGCCGGCGTGCTGACGGACATCGCCGAAGGCCGGGGCGTCGGCGTCGAGATCGAGGAGGAGCGCCTGCCGGTGTCGCGAACGGCCCGGCACGCGGCGGAAATGCTGGGGCTTGACCCGCTGGTGACGGCCAACGAGGGTGTCTTTGTGGCGGTGGTGGCCGGTGCGGACGCGGAGCGCGCGCTGGCGGCCCTGCGGAGCGATTCGCGCGGCAGGAACGCGGCGGTTGTGGGTCGCGTCGTGGAGAGCGACCCGCCGATGGTGGAGCTGCTGACGCAGGCCGGCGGCCGGCGGGTGGTTCAGCGCCCCTACGGCGAAGAGCTTCCCCGCATCTGCTAGAGACTCGGGAGGCACGCCGTTTCCGCCGAAGGTGAATCGGGCATGGAGAATCGCGGCTGACGTGGATGCAGGCGGAACATGCCCGAGGCTGAAGCCTGCGGGCATGGCACCCGACACCCGACAGCCGCGTGGGCGTGATCGTGGCGAAGGAGGAGTAGTGCACGAGTTCTCGATCGTCCAGTCGATCTGCGAACACGCGATCCGCGAGGCAGAGGCGCACAACGCCTCCCGCGTGTCGTCGTTGCGTTGCCGGGTGGGGACTATGCGGCAGCTCGTGCCGGAGTTGATGGAAACCGCATTTACACTGACAAGCGAAGGTACAATTCTGCAGGGGGCGCGGCTGGTGCTCGAAACGGAGGGCGTCCGCGTACGCTGCGAAGACTGCGGGCACGATGCGGTAACGGACGAGATTCCTTTTGCCTGTCCGGCCTGCCACTCGGGGTCCATCCGGTGTGAGGGCGGGCAGGACATTCTGCTGGTTTCGCTGGACCTGGAGAAGGAGGACGGTCATGGAAGTCCGGATTCTCCGCCGTCTTGAGGCGAAGAACGAGGCCGATGCGGCAGCCGTGCGGGACCTGCTGACGGCCCACAACGTGCGTGCCATCAACATCATGGGTTCGCCC
>CAZBFW010000044.1:0-12962 GCA_964491135.1 uncultured Phycisphaeraceae bacterium
CTCCGGACGAGGAGATGCAGCGACAACTGTACGACTATTCGAACGCCCTGTTCGAGCGTTGTGGTTGCCGTGACTACGCCCGGTTCGACTACCGGACGGACGCAGGCGGCCGGTTGAAGCTGCTGGAGGTGAATCCGAATCCCGGGTGGTGCTGGGACGGCAAGTTCAACCTGATGGCGGCATTCGAGGGGTTGCGCTACGCGGACGTTCTGCGATTGATTCTGGAGGCCGCCCAGGAGAGGATTTCCGCCCAGGCTGCCGTTCCCGCGACGGCGTGACCGCGGGGAGCCGGGCGCCGGACATCGGATGAGCCGACGATGACGCCACAGAAGCGATGCCAGTTGGAGCGTCGTTGCCTGGACATCGAGCGAGAGCTCCAGGAGCTGGCGGTCAGACAGGGCTCCGCGGAAGACACCGGCAGCGCCAAGCGCGAAGCAGAACTGCTGCGCGAACTCAGTCGCATCGAACGCGAGATGGCCCAGGACCAGCCGGGACGGCGCGGACGGTCTGACGACGAGGACTGATCCATGGGGTCCGAACGTCCCAAGGAGACCGGCCCGGGCAAGCCGGCCCCGTCCAGACCGTTGCCGGCCCGGCAGAGGCCGACGGTCCGCTACTCGTTCATTAAGATTCTCACCGGCTCGGACCTGTCGCGGCGGCGGCTGGCCGTCATGCGGACCCGGGCCTCGCAGCCGGGTCCGACCGTCTGGCTGACGGCGTGCGGTCACGGCGACGAGGTCGGCGGGATCGTCGTTATCCAGGAGATCTTCAAGCAGTTGCGTCGGAGCCGGCTGCTCCGCGGAGAAGTGAACGCCTTCCCGCTGATGAACCCGCTGGGGTTCGAGATGTCGTCGCGGCACGTGGCGTTCAGCGGCGAGGACCTGAACCGGGCGTTTCCGGGGAACCCCAGCGGATCGCTCGCCCAGCGGATCGCCCACCGGATTTTTGAGGAGATCACACAGGCGCGCCCGGCCCTGGTGCTGGACCTGCACAACGACTGGCGGAGCAGCATTCCGTATGCCGTGCTGGATCCACCGCCAGGGGCCGCGCACAGGGAGACGTTTGCCCAGGCCAAGGCGTTCGCGCGGATCACTGGCCTGCTGCTCATCGCCGAGTCGCCCAAGTCGCCGGACGCGCTGCTGTCCCCCCGCACCCTTTCCGGCAGCCTGCTGCTGCACGGCGTGCCCGCGTTGACCCTGGAACTGGGCGAGGCGTACGTGGTGAACGAGGTGAACGTGCGGCACGGCGTGCGGGCCATCTGGAACAACCTCGCGGCGCTGGAGATGGTTCCGCCGGACCCCGAACCATTCGCCTATCCGCTCCCTCGGGAATGCCGCGGCCGTTTTCTGCCGTACTCCGACCAGATCATCAGCTCGACCAGCGGCATCATTCGCTTCATGGTGCGTCCGGGAGACGTGATCTCGGCGGGCTACCCCGTGGCCCGGACGTACAACGCCTTCGGCAAGCTGCTGGAGACCATTTCCGCCCCGGCCGCCGGCATCGTACTGGGGCATTCCGACACGTCCGTCGCGTTTCCGGGCGTCCCCATCGTGGCGGCCGGACTGATCTGACCGGAAGATGTCGCACAAATGAACCGGCCGCTCCGGGCGCGTCTCTGCGGCAGTTACAGGCCGATGCGTGCGTGGAAATTCGAGTCTTGACTCCGGGGTGTTTCATGGCATAATGGCCATATGGCCATGAAACTCAAATCGACGTCGCAATACGAGGCCCGGGCCCGGATCGCCAAGGCCCTGGCCCACCCCAGTCGGATGCTGATGCTGGACGCCCTGGCCCAGCGAGACCTCTGCGTGTGCGAGCTGACCGAGCTGGTCGGGGCGGACCAGTCCACCGTGTCCAAGCACCTGGCCGTTCTGCGGGACGCCGGCGTGGTGGAGATGCGCCGCCACGGCGCGCAGACCGTCTGCACGCTGAGGATCTGCTGTCTCAACAAGTTCTGGGAATGCGTGGAAGCGGTGCTGCGGCAGAACCTCCAATCGCAACGGCAGGCGGTGGGCCGGTGAGTACGTCCACTCCCCCGGCGTCACGAATTCGCAACGTCCTGACGCTTGGCGCCTGGAACGGCCGCGCCAAGACGGTGGCGACGCTTGGCGTGATGGTGGGCGTCTTCCTGCTGGCGCACTTTCTTCCCTTCGAGGCGATGCCCGCCACGGGCAAGCTCACGACATCCGGGCGCGAGGCGCTGTTGATGCTGCAGGACTACGCCCGGCACCACGTGCTGCTGTGCCTGGTGCCGGCGCTGTTCATCGCGGGGGCGATCGCGTGCTTCGTCTCGCAGGCCGCGGTGATGAAGTACTTTGGCGCGCAGGCCCACAAGGCGGTCGCGTACTCCGTGGCCGCAGTGTCGGGGACGATTCTGGCGGCGTGCTCATGCACGATTCTGCCGTTGTTCGCAGGCATCTACAAACGCGGCGCGGGGCTGGGGCCGGCGACGGCCTTCCTGTATTCCGGACCGGCCATCAACGTGCTGGCGATCATTCTGACCGCCCGGGTGCTGGGCTGGGAGCTTGGCGCGGCCCGGGCGATCGGCGCCATCTTGTTCAGCTTCATCATCGGCCTGTCCATGCACCTGATTTATCGCAAGGAAGAGGCCGCCCGGCAGGTAAACGGCGGGTTCTTTGTGCCGGAGGATTCGGCGGGCCGCAAGCTGTGGCAGAACTCTCTCTACTTTGTGGCCATGGTCGGCATTCTGGTGTTCGCGAACTGGGGCAAGCTTGACGAGACGGGCGTCGCCGCGGCCCTCTGGTCGGTGAAATGGTATCTGACAGGCGCATTCCTGATCGTTCTGGCTGCCATCCTCTGGCGATGGTTCACCCGCGCCGAATTGCGTGAATGGGTCGGCAGCACGTGGACGTTTGCGAAGCAGATTCTGCCGTTGCTGTTCTTCGGGGTACTGGTGGCGGGCGTGCTTCTGGGGCGCCCGGGGCACCCGGCCCTGATTCCGGAGGCATGGATCGCCAAGGCGGTCGGCGGCAACAGCCTGGGAGCGAATCTGTTCGCCGCCTTCGCGGGAGCGCTGATGTACTTTGCGACGCTGACCGAAGTCCCGATCCTGCAGGGATTGCTGGGGGCAGGCATGGGCAAGGGGCCTGCCCTGGCCCTGTTGCTGGCCGGCCCGGCGCTGTCGCTGCCCAACATGCTGGTGATCCGGTCTGTCATGGGCACTCAGAAGACGGTTGTGTACGTCGCCCTGGTCGTCGTGCTGTCGACGGTGGCGGGCATGGCGTATGGAACGTTCGCTGGATAAGGAGATGACCCCCATGAAATTGGAAGTGCTCGGCACGGGCTGCGCGAAGTGCAACGCCCTGGAGACGGCAGTGAGACAGGCCGCCGACAAGCTCGGACTGAAGTACGAGCTGAGCCACGTGAAGGAAATTGCGAAGTTCGCGTCCTACGGCGTCATGATGACGCCGGCGTTGGTGGTCAACGGCGAGGTGAAGGCGGTGGGCAAGGTGCCGAGCGCGGCCGAGTTGACCACCATTCTCACCACGGCCGCGAACAAAGAGTAGTGGTGTAATTCCCTGGGATTTCTCCCAGCTAACCGTGTTGCGGACGTTTGAAGGCGAGGTGTGAGATGGCCGGCGGATGTTGTGGCGGCAGCGGCGAGACCCTGATCTTCACCTGCGCGGGCGCGGCCCATTCCGGGCAGGTTGCCAACCGCGCGGGGATCAGCCTGATGCAGGAGGGCGTTGGCAGCCTGTTCTGCATCGCGGCGGTCGGGGCGGAAATCCCCGAGAAGCTGACCCGGGCCCGCAGCGCCCGCCGACGTGTGGTGATCGACGGCTGTGAGGACCACTGCGCCCGCAAGATCATGGAGAAGGCCGGGCTGCCGGTTGACCTGCACGTGGACGCGACGGAACTCGGCATCGAGAAGAAGCCGGAGCAGCCGCATCTCGTGCTGCACACGAAGCGTGTGGTGGAGCATGTCGCGAAAGCGCTGTCTGAGTCCACGTGAACGGAGTGAGGCACGCGTGAGGATCAAGGAGGCTACCCCGTGATTGCCCGGATTGCCGCCGTCATGTTGCTGGGCGCGGCACTGGCCGCGACAGGCGAACCGGTCCGGGCGAATGACGCCCGGAAGCAGGTGCCGGGCCCGGTCAGCAACGTCTGCCCGCCGTTCTTCCTGCGGGACGAGGCCGGCAACGTGATCAATCCGGTGTCGGGCGAGAACGCCGACCGGCCGTATTCGCCGAAGCAGACGTGCGGCGCCTGCCACGACTACGACAAAATCACGCAGGGCTACCATTTCCAGCAGGGTGCGGACGAGAAGGCCCCGGAGGCCCTCGGGGAACGTTGCCAGTGGGTCAGTTCGCCGGGCAATTACGGCGGGGCCTGGTGCTCACCCGCTCCGTTGTATTCCTACCTGTCGCCGAAACGCAACGACGATCCGCGCCTTATGGACATGACGTCGTTCGATTTCATCACGCGCGGCTGCGGCAACTGCCACCCTGGCGGCGGGCCGATGGAGTACGATCGGGAGGGCAAGCGATACGACGTGTGGATGGCCGACCCGGCCTCCGGCTTCACGCCGGGCGGCGAGAACAACCTGGACGGTGATTACTACAAGGCCCGGTGGAGTGAGTCGGGCGTGCTGGAGGCGGACTGCCTGCTGTGCCATCTGCCCGAGTACGACTTCGGTGCCCGGAACAGGCACCTCGGCCAGCTCAACTTCCGCTGGGCGCCGGCGGCGGGGGCCGGGCTAGCGCAAGTGACCGGCGCGGTGGCGCGGAGCGAGGCCGTCTCCGTCACCTATGATGCGTCAAAGTTCGACGCAGACGGGAAGCTCTCGCCGCACATCGTGGTGTCGCCGCGCAATGAAATATGCCTGCAGTGCCACGCACAGCCCGGCTGGAAGAAGCGCGGGGCGAATTACCACGCTCGGACGGATGTTCATCTGCGGGCGGGGCTGCGATGCGTGGACTGTCATCCGGCGGGCTCGCGGGCGGACGATCCGCGCATCAACGGCCGCGAGGTCCATCAGATCGCCAAGGGCGACGATCCGGGCGGGCAGGTGCGCAACGATCTGGACAACACGGTCCGCAATTGCGACCGTTGCCACACGACCGGCGAGTTCGGCGCCCCGATCGCCGTGCATGCGGGGTTGCCGCCGCTGCACCTGGAACACATCGCCTGCCAGGCCTGCCACATTCCCGAGCGGCTGGTCATGCCGATCGAGGTGCAGGCCGGCGACGTCTTCAACCCCGATGCGAAGATTCCCAAAGGCGGAAAGCAACTCTGGACGTTCTACGGCGTCGGCGGAACGTACCGCAATCATTACGGCTTCTTGGAGATGATGGGGTACGACGACAAACCGACGGAGAGTTTCCGCCCCGTGCTCGCGCTGTACAAAGGGAAGATCCACCCGGTCAACCGCGTGCATTCGTCCTGGCCCGGCATCGAGACGGAGGGCAAGTCCGGCCTGATGCAGCCGCGCATGTCCGACATCCGGAAAATGTGGGTCGCGCATCGCGAGGATCCCGAACAACACCCGGAGCTGGCCGAAATCACGGATGACAACGGCGACGGGGTCATCGAGGTCAATCGGCCTGCGGAGATCGACGCGCTCATCACGGCCGTCACGAACCACCTGACGGCCATCGGCTACCCCGCGGAGGGCAAGCGTGTCGTCTGGGTCAACAATGATCGGGTCTATCGCTCCGGAACGGACTACCGCACGATTCCGACCGAGCCGTGGGAAGCCTCCGCGTACGGCAACATGCACAAGTACAGCCACGACGTCTACCCGGCCCGGGCGGCGCTGGGGGCCAACGGTTGCAGCGATTGCCACACCGCGAATTCACCCTTTTTCTTCATGGCCACCCTGGAATATCCCTTTGACGAGGACGCGCGCCCGGTGACGCGTGCTCAGTATGAGCTGATGGGCTATCGCGGCAGGTCGCGACAATACGATGGGATTCCCGGCGTCACAGCCACGTTTTTCCGTTCGCTGGTCATCATAGTTCTAACCGGCCTGTTCATTCACATTGTGCTCGACCTCTTCGCACGCCTACGCGAACGGAAGAAGCCCACGCGGATTACAAACCTCGAACAGGAGACCGACGAACGGGTCCAGCGTTTCAACGTCCACTACCTGGCGCAACACTTCCTGCTCATGGTTGGCGTGGTGTTGTTGATCTTCTCGGGGGTGTTTCAATGGGGCCTGCGGTATCCCGGGGCCTCGTGGGCTGCGGCGTTGACCGGCGCCTGGGGGGGGATCGACCTGTGGCGGGTGGTGCATCGCGTCGGAGGGTCGGTACTCATCCTGGTGTGCGCCTACCATCTGGTCTACACGCTGGTTCATCCGGAGGGGCGCCGGGACTTCGTACTGATGCTACCGCGATGGCGGGATTTCAGGGACTTCGGCGCCAACGTGATGTGGTTCGTCGGCAGCCGGTCGGAACCGCCCCGCTTCGGCCGGTTCAGCTATGTGGAGAAACTGGACTACTGGGCCGAGTACTGGGGTGGTGTCATCATGATCGCAACCGGCCTGTGTATGTGGTTTCCGCAGGTCCTCCAGCGCCTTGCACCCGCTTACGCAGCGATGCTCCTGGACGCCTTCAAGGAGGCCCATTCCTATGAAGCCCTGCTGGCGTTCCTGGCGATCGTGATCTGGCATTTCTACAATGTGCATCTGCGGCCGGGCCACTTCCCCGGCTCGCTTTTCTGGATGCACGGACGCATCACGCGCGAGGAGGCCGACCGGGAGCATCCCGAGGAAATGCACGCCGGGCGGACGGGGGGTGCTGTGTCATGACGCGAGCCTCGCGAGTCGAGTTGGAGAGGCGGGCCGGTACTCGCATCGTCCCGGGGGGTCTGTCGATGATCGGCGAACTGGAGGTATGACATGCGCAGAAGCACGCTCAACCTGCTAATCGACGCTCTTTCGGCTCTCGTGATGCTCGCCCTGATCGGCACCGGGCTGGTCGTGCGATACATCCTCCCCGCGGGCAGTGGGGGGCACGGCCGAGGCGGCGGACTGGTTCTCTGGAGTCTGGACCGGCACGGATGGGGCGACGTGCATTTCTGGCTGGCTGTTGCCGTGGGCGCGTTGATGGTCCTGCACGTGGCGCTGCACTGGCGCTGGGTCTGTGCGACCATTCGTCACGTGCTGCGGCGCGGCGACCAGGCCGGGCCTGCCGGTCCGCTGCGGTTGAATCTGTACGGCGTCGGGTTCGTCGCGGCCGTCGTGCTTCTGATCGGTGGTTTCCTTCTGGTGGCACGCATGAATGTGGAGACCGGCGTGGATGACCGGAGTCGGTCTGGGAGAGCGGTCCACTTAGAACATGACGATGAGGCGCACCCGAGAGGCGGGTTAGAAGTGCGCGGTTCGATGACGCTGCAGGAAGTGGCGGACGGCGCCGGCCTGAGCGTGGACCAACTCAAGGAGTGGCTCGGCCTGTCGGCGTCGGTAGGCGGGGATGAGCGCCTCGGCCGTTTGAAGCAGGCGTATGGCCTTGAAATCGCGGACGTGCGCCGCGTCCTTGCCGACCACGCCGCCGAGCCGCGTGTCGAAACGCCAACCGGGCAGCCGTAAAGGGAGTGGGGCCGAAACAAAGGCGCTGCGAGTCGTGGAGACAGAAAAATGAAAGGCCAAGGCAAGAGTTTCGTGCTGGTTGCGGCCGTGCTGGTGCTGGTCGTGGGAGTGGCGTGGTTTCGATCCGCCCGGGGAGGCGGCGGCGACAGCGCCCCGCCGGGCGCATCGGACGTTACCCCTGCTGTCCCAGGCTCCAACCCCGAGGGCAGCGGCTCGACGGACGGCGGTACGCCGGCCGCCGTCGCGACGGCCAAGCTGCCGCGCGTGGTGGACGTGGGCGCCGACAAGTGCATTCCCTGCAAGATGATGGCGCCGATCCTCGTGGAGCTGCGCCAGGAGTACGAGGGGCGCGTCATCGTCGAGTTCGTCGATGTCTGGAAGGACCCCAAGGCCGGCGACCCGTACAAGATCCGCATGATTCCGACGCAGGTCTTCTACGACGCCGAGGGCAACGAAGTCTGGCGGCACGAAGGGTTCCTGCCCAAAGAGGATTTTATTGCGAAGTTCGCAGAGCTGGGCGTGAAATAGAGGCCGCGCGACGCACGGGGCCGCCCATCGGGAGTGGATGCATGCTGGAATCATTTGCCGAGAGTCTCGCCGAGATCGTCAAAACGAACGTGTGGCTTGCGCCGCTCGCGGCGTTGCTGGGCGGCCTGCTGACCGCCGCCAACCCTTGCGTGCTTGCCGCCGCTCCGCTGATGGTGGGCTACGTGGCCGGGCAGGAGAACAAGAGCCTCGGACGCTCGTTCCTGCTCTCGCTGACGTTCGCAACCGGCCTGACCATCATGTTCGCGCTGATCTGGTTCGGCGTGTGGTCCGCCAGCTCGCTGCTGCCTTCCACCTGGTGGAAGTACATCGCGGCGGTGGTCTGCTTTCTTCTGGGTCTGCACTTGCTGGGGGCGCTGCATTTCACCATCCCGGCTCCAGCCGGCCTGCGGCCCAAGCAGAAGGGGTTCATCGGCGCCCTGCTGCTCGGGCTGCTCTTCGGCCTGATCTCACTGCCGTGCGCGGGGCCGGTGCTGGGCGCGCTGATCGTCGTCACCCCGCTGCAGGGCATGGCCTTCGGCCTTCTGCTGCTGGTGGCGTACAGCCTGGGCCACTGCGGGTTGGTGCTGGTCGGCGGCACGTCGATCGGACTGGTGCAGAAGCTGGCGGACTCCAAGGGTTGGACCCGCGGCACGAACATGCTCCGTCGGGTCGCGGGGGTGTTGATCGTCGGGGTCGGTGCGTGGGTGCTGCTGTTTGCCTGAGCGGAACGGCGCCCCGTCGGCGACCGCGTTTGCGGGGAATGGCATCCGCGTGAGGAAGCCTCAGATGAGTATGGGGAATCCTGGAAAACCGGCGGCAAAGAGAAGCGTGATCATCCTCTGCACGGGCAATTCCTGCCGGTCGCAGATGGCCGAGGCGTTCTGGCGACGGCACGGCGGCGACCGCTGGGACGTGGTCAGCGCGGGCACCCGGCCCAGCGGCGCGATCCACCCGCTGGCCGTCCGGGCGATGGCGGAGGCGGGCATCGACATCCGCGGGTACCGCAGCAAGTCGCTCGAGCCGTACCTGGACCGGCATTTCGATCTGGTGATCACGGTGTGCAGCGATGCGGATGAGAACTGCCCGCACTTTCCCAACGCGAGGAAGCGCATTCATCACAGCTTTGACGACCCGCCGAAGGCACCGGGCGGCGAAGCGGCGCAGATGCAGGTCGCCCGCCGCGTTCGGGACGAGATCGAGGCCCAGGTGAAGAAGTGGATCGCGGCGGAGTCGTGAAGAACGAAGCGGCGCGTTGCCCGCGGCACAAGAGACTCGCCGCGGGTTTTCGCCCAATGGAGCACGTGACATGAACCAGGACCTGACGAGCATCGTATCGCAGAAGTACGGCGAAGTAGCAGCTTCCGGGCTCTCGAGCGGCCACGCCGGCGTGCGAGCCGTGGCGGAGGCGTTCGGGTACAGCGCCGAAGAGCTCGCCGCCATTCCCGCCGACGCGAACATGGGCCTGTCGTGCGGAAACCCCACCGCCTTCGCCAGCCTCCGGCCGGGCGAGGTTGTCGTGGACCTGGGCTGCGGCGGCGGTCTGGACATCTTCCTGGCCGCCCGCAAAGTGGGGCCGACCGGGCGGGCCATCGGCATCGACATGACGCCGGCCATGATCGACCGCGCCCGCGCCAACGCCGCGAAGGACTCGTACGTTCGCGAGCACGGGAACGCGGAATTCCATCTGGCAACGATTGACCACCTGCCGCTGCCCGATGCCTCCGTCGACTGCGTGATCAGCAACTGCGTGATCAACCTGGCTTCGGATAAGAATGCCGTATTCCGCGAGATCGCCCGCGTCCTCAAGCCCGGCGGGCGCGTGGCCGTCAGTGATATTGCCCTGAAGAAATCGCTGCCCGAAAGAGTCCGCGACAACGTCATGGCCTACGTCGGCTGCGTGGCCGGTGCGATTTCGATCGCGGAATATCGAATCGGCCTGGCCGCTGCAGGATTCGCCGACGTAGCGATACTCGAGAGCGGCGTCAGCCTGAAAACGTACACCCTGGCGGACACGCCGGCCGGCACGTGCGGATCGGGCGGGGGATGCTGCTGCGGTTCGGATTCGACCGCGACCTGTTCGGGCACAGCGAGTGACTGGCTGCGTGATTTTCCGGTGGACGACTACGCGGCCAGCATCAGGGTCTTCGCGGTCAAGCCCAAGGCATGACCCGCGACCTAGAGAGCAGGAGAGACTCCGTGTCCAAGACGCGCGGATGTTCCAGGCAGTTGTCGTTCCTGGACCGGTACCTGACGCTTTGGATCTTCCTGGCGATGGCCGTCGGCGTCTTCGGCGGCTACTTCTTCCCCGGCATCGAGGGCCTCATTCATCGCTTTCAGGTCGGCACGACGAACATCCCCATCGCCTTCGGGCTGATCCTCATGATGTACCCGCCGCTGGCGAAGGTGAAGTACGAGGATTTGGGCGACGTCTTCCGAAACTTCAAGGTGCTCGGGCTTTCCCTCGTCCAGAACTGGGTGATCGGCCCGATCCTGATGTTTGGGCTGGCCATTCTATTTCTGCGCGGCTATCCGGAGTACATGGTCGGACTGATCATGATTGGTCTGGCCCGCTGCATCGCGATGGTCATCGTCTGGAACGACCTGGCCCAGGGCGACACCGAGTATGCGGCCGGCCTGGTCGCATTCAACTCCATCTTCCAGGTGTTGTTCTTCTCCGTTTACGCATGGTTCTTCATCACCGTCCTGCCGCCGCTGTTCGGTTTGCAGGGCGCCGCGGTGGATGTCACCATCGGCCAGATCGCCAAGAGCGTCTTCATTTATCTCGGCATCCCGTTCATCGCCGGGATGATCACCCGCTTCGTGTTGCTGAAGGCCAAGAGCCGCGAGTGGTACGAGAGGAGATTCATCCCGAAGATCTCACCCCTCACGCTCATCGCGCTGCTGTTCACCATTCTGGTGATGTTTTCGCTCAAGGGAGAGTACATCGTGCAACTGCCCCTGGACGTGGTGCGGATCGCCATTCCGCTGTGCGTCTACTTCGTCGTGATGTTCCTGGTGTCTTTCTGGATGGGCAGGAAGCTCGGGGCCGACTACGGCCAGACGACCACGATCGCGTTCACGGCGGCCAGCAACAACTTCGAGCTGGCGATCGCCGTGGCCGTGGCGGTCTTCGGGATCGGCTCCGGCGTCGCCTTCGCGGCCGTCATTGGTCCGTTGGTCGAGGTGCCGGTACTGATCAGCCTGGTGAACGTGGCCCTGTTCTTCCAGCGGAAGTACTTCGCGCCTTCGCCCGCGGTCAGCCAAGCGTCCGCATAAGGAGGTCGCAATCGTTCGGCACATGGATACAGCGTCACCCGGTATTGCGACCCCTGCGTTTCTGAAGAGGCATGACGGCCGGCCTCCCGCCCTCTCACGCGTCGGGCTTGTTCGCCCGGTACTTGATGACCCGCACGCGTTCCAGGGTGACCAGGCCCTCCTGCACCGCCTCGTCGATGAACGGCATCAGCGTGTTGATCTTCGACTCGCTGTCGACAATCTCGATCACGATGGGCAAATCCTCGGACAGGCGCAGGATCTTGGCCGTGTGCATGCGGCTGTGCGCGCCGAAGCCCATCGGGCCCCGCAGGACAGTGGCCCCGGCGAGGTGCAACTCCCGGGCCTTCAGGACGATGGCCTCGTACAGCGGCTTGCCGTGCCACTTGTCGCTTTCGCCGATGAAGATGCGCAACAGGTGACCTTCTTCGGGAATCTTCATGGGTTCACACTCCCAGCCAGGTCTCGGCCCACCGATACCCGGCCCATACGCCTGCCAGCCCCAGCACAACGCTCGCGGCGATATTGAGCAGCGCCCGCCACGTCTGGCCGTCGTTCAGCAGGGCGAACGTCTCCAGGCCGAACGTGGAGAACGTGGTGTACCCGCCCAGCAGGCCGATGAGCAGCGCCAGGCGGTACTCTTCACGCACCAGCACTCGTCCGGAGAGCGCCGCAGCCAGAAAGCCGACCAGCAGGCAGCCGGAGACGTTGACGAGCAGCGTTCCGATGGGGAACGATCCGTTGGCCAGGCGCTGCGACCAGCCGGCGATAGTGTAGCGCAGCACTCCGCCCGCACCGGACCCGATGAAGATGAGCACGACCTTCGTCATGGCGACTCCTACCTGCACGCGGCTGGGGCCTTCTTATGCTTGCGTAGGAGTCATCAGCCCCAGGCCGGGGGGGCGGTTCACGGTGAACTCCATCACCGGGTCCATTCTAGATCGCAGGTGCAGACAGCGGAAGGCCGGGTCCATGAGCCCACGGCTCCCCCAGGCAGGCCGTCATGTTCCCGGTGCGTCTTCCGGATCGGCGGGCTCCGCAGGGGCATCGCCCGCGCGGCGAGCCGGCGAGATGTGGATGAACGCGCGGTCCACGGCGTCGATCGCCTCGACCGCCTCACGGACGGATTCGCACACGTCGTGGGAGTGAGTGGTGGAAAGGTCACCATCCACGCGGGCCGTCAGCTCCACGTGCACGAACGTCCCCACGTAGTGTCCTTTCACGTCGCCGACCGAAACCACGCCGGGCACGTCCCGGGCCGCGGTCCGGATGTGCTCGAGCAGACCTGCGCCCGGCGAGCGGCCCATCAGGTAGTTGATGTTCTCCATCCCGATGCGGTGGCCGCTGTAGAGGATGTAAACGCCGACGAACAGGGCCGCCACCGTGTCCAGCAGCGGCAGCCGCAACTCCGCCACGACCACCGCCACGAGCCCCTGCAACGCCACGAACACGTCGTTGCGGCAGTCGACGGCGGTCGCCCGCAGCGCCGGGCTGCCCAGGAAGCGGCCACGACGGTGGAAGTAGATGGCCAGCCCCGCCTTCAGGCACGCCGTTATGCAGAGGGCGACGATGGGATACAGGCCGATTCGCTCGGGCAATCGGCCCTGGA
>CAZBFW010000045.1:0-10195 GCA_964491135.1 uncultured Phycisphaeraceae bacterium
CCCCAGGCCACGACCTCGTCGTCCCGCAGCGCCAGGCTGTGCGAGCCCGTCGTCTCCATCGCGGAGCAATACGGCGGCGGCGGCGGAACCATACACTCCCCGCTCGCGTTCCGGCCCCACGCCACCACCTGATCATCCGCCTTGAGCCCAGGCTGTGGTCCTTCCCGGCCAGAGGTAGCCGGTCCTGGGTCAGGCGGGCGCCGACCATGCTGTCGCACACCACGATTCGCACACACCGCTCCCCGTCCGCCCCCGCGTGGCGGCCGACACCCCCCGGGCCGCATACGTCTCCAGGTACCGCTCGATCAGACGATCCCATCTGCGCATTTGTGGTCTCCTCCTCTCGTGCCGATGACCAGCCGACCCCGGAGGCGCGAATGATCTTTCGCCCCCGGGGGGTCCAGGCAACCGACGCCCCCGCGCCGGCCCAGATGCGCACTTTGAGCAACAATACGATGCCCGAAATGACGTTTTACGAACGGTGTAAAACCCCGGGATTCAGCCAAGATCTCATTTCAACGATCGCCCACGAAGAGAATCTGGAACTCGGCGAAATCGGCGGCGTCCACGTCGCCGTCCGTGTGGAGATCGGCTTCGTCGCAGCCGAGCGGGTACGCCACGTTCGGCCCGTTCAGGCAATCGGCGAAGAATACGTAGTCGTCCGCGTCCACGTTGCCGTCGTCATCGAGGTCGCCCGGAATGGGCACGGTCAACGTGACGCTTGTGGCGGTGTACGTGATGTCGTACGCGTCCGGGCCGGTGAGGGCCGCGAACTCGCCGGTTCGGGATGCGAAGGTCATAACGGTAAACTCCTGGCCCGGCTGCGGAACGAAGCCCTCTACCGGCTCAACGTGTAGCGTCCCGTCGAGGCTTGCCGCGCCGGTGACGTGGAGCACGGCGTACTCGTCGCCCGCGATTGTCCCAGCAACCCGGATCAGGAGTTCGGCGTCCTGTTGCGTGTAGTCACCGTCGATCGTGAAGGCCCCGGTTTGCGCACTCGCCGGGTCGCCGCCGGGCCCGACGCTGCCACCGCTGAAATTGACCACGTTGCCGGTCAGGGTCCCCGTTCCCGTGAGCTTGCCCCAGTTGCCGACACGCACTTCGCCGGACGGAACACCGGCGGCATCGACTTCGCCCACCGCGACCCGTCCGTCGTTGACGGTGAACGTGCCTGTGCCGTATTCACCGATGCCCAGATGCTCGCCGCACTTGAAGGCGGACCCGCTGCCACTGAGCGTGACCGTGCCCACGCCGGTGCTCTGCATGCCGAGGCGGAACCCGCCGGGCTTTTCGAAGTAACCGCCGTCGGTGATGATGATCGCACCTTCGCCTCCGTCGCCGACCTGCGCGGGATAGCCACTGCCGCTGGTGTATATCGAGCCTTCACCGCTGATGGTCAGTTGTCCCACGACGCCTTGGGCCCAGCCCATGAACAGTTCGCCGGAGGTGTAGACCTCTGAACCGCCGAGAATGTCCACGATGCCTTGCCCCTGTTGACCGATGACGAGCGGAGCGTTTTCGGCGGTGAGCGTGCTGCCGCCATCCACCAGGATGTAACCATCGCTGTTCAGTAGTTCGCCGACCTTGATCCAGCCGGCGGGCATGATGGTTCGAACGTCGGCGCCGTTGGTGATATTGAGCGTGCCCACGCCGAACTGCCCCGACGACAGGTTGTTCTGAATGGTGACCGTCGTACCGTTTCCGGAAACGTTCATCTCGCCCTGGGCGGTTTCGCCCGCTCCGACGAGGATGCTTTCCGCGGTCACGGCGGCCTCCTGAGAGACGTTCATCGTGCCGGATCCCCGGTCGCCGACGAAGATGCACCCAGACGCGTCGATTCTCGAGCCATCGTGGAACAGGTTCACCTGACCGATCCCACCCGCTTCGCCACCGATGGAGAGATTCGGCAGTTCAAGACGGCCGGCCTCGCGAATCTCGAGCAGGCCCTGGCCGAAGCCGGTCATGAGCCATTCGCTCAAGACCAGTTCTGCTCCGAGTCTGATGTAGAGTTCACCGTAGCCGAACTCCCAGTCGCCGACATAGGCGCGGGTCGCATGTGATCTGGAACCGCTTTGCAGGTGCAGGTAGCCGTATCCCTCGACGCCGACGCGGAGGGTCTGGTTCACGGTGAACTCGGCATCGGGGCCGTCGACGGTAAGGCGGCCGTAGTTTCCGAAATCGTGGCCGCCCAACGCCGCGTATTCAGTGGTGACCGAGGCGCCGTCGCGAACGTACATGAAGCCGTCGCCGTCGTTGCCGACCATGAGGTGATCGGAGACATTCAGGATCAGCCCGTAATCCAGGTCGAGCACGCCGAGGGAGTCGTCCCACAACCCGACGTGGGTCACCGTTGTGTCGATCGTGCCGTTGTAGAAAAGGACCTCGGAAACGTGTCCGCCGCCCTCACCCACGGTCAGCGCGAAGCCGGGATGGTCGAGCGTGTAGGTGAAGCCGCCCAGATCGAAGATGACCTTGTCCGTACGGAAGAGGCACTCGTCGTTGGTCACGGATTCGTAGAACGTGACTTCGTAGGCCGGGTCCATACCAAGCTCGAAGATTGCTCTGTCGTCCTCCTGGGGCACCCAGTTCGGGACCCAATTCAACCAGTAGTTGAACGAGCCGCCGGACAGGGAGCTCCAGAAATGGTCTTCGGCGCGGACGCTGGCGGGGGCGAAGAGGATCGCCGCCAAACCCAGCCATGCCGTTCTGTGGACCCACGTCTGACGAGACTGCTTCAGGATGAACGCACACATGATTGACTCCTTCTTGCCGCAAAGGCGTGAAACGGGATTCGGGAAGGGGCGTTGGTTGGGCCGGCGGGCGGCGGGTTGCTTTCCCGACCTGCCATTCCCAACTCCCCCAATGGCCGGTTGCCGCCCGGCCGCGTTTTGGAGTTCTGCGGGGCTTGCGCTCCTTTCCTGGGTCTAAGCGTGTTTTCCGGGCGGGCGCCACGGAGCCGGGACTCTTATGGTTGGGCTTTCTGGTCGGGCCCTGCTCATGGACGTATCGACCGATAACCGTGGTGACCTACCCTGGCGAACGCCGAAGGTGGACGGGGCGTGGGAAGAAGCGGTTCGTATTCACGGTCTTCGGTTGGGGCGAAACAGCCTCGCTGGTCAAGGGCACGGGCACACCCGCGGACTAGGGCAGCACGGCCTGAAAAGCGCCGAAATCGCCGAGGTCCACGTCGGCATCGGCATCCAGGTCGGACGCTTGGAACTGGCTTGCCGTGCAGCCGCCGGAGGGCGTGAGGACGTCGGGACCGGCCAGGCAGGTTGCGAGCACGGCGTAGTCCAGCAGGTCCACGTCGCCGTCATTGTCGAGGTCGGCCAGGAGTCCCGGGTCGGCGGACACGAGCTCGATGCCAAGGTCCGTACCCAGGTTGCGGCTGTATTGCCTGTCAGCAGCATTGTTCCAATGCTCATGCACGCCCAGGCTGGCCAGTCGGGTGCCGTCGTTCTCGGGGTCGTAGAAGGTGCCGGATGGAGGATTCGCGGCGTGGGCGCCCTCGTGCAGGTAGCGGTCGGCGTTGGGCCACATCTCGTAGAACATCTCCGTCCGCATGAAGTCCAGCGCCACCGAGTCGAGTGCGACGGGATCCTGCGACGCGAAGAGGCTCGACGGCCAGTCGTCGTTGAACGGCGCCATGCCCCAGGGGCTGCCGATGGAGACGTCGCGGCTGCCGTAGAGCCCATCCAGCAGGAACAGCACCGTCTTGCCGCCGAGGTCTGCGTGGCCGAGCAGGTCGACCTGGGCGTCGTAGGCTTCCAGCGTGGCAGCGTCGATGTAGGGGTGCAGATCACCCGGCCCGGAGATCGAGCCGAGGTGATTCTTGCCGCTGACGGTGAGGGGGGCGCACCAGCCATGGCGTTTGAAGATCGCGAGGCTGACCAGGTAATCAGCGTCAATGGCGCAGCGCGCGACGTTGGCGGCCGACGAGGGGATGGCGCCGTTTGAGAAGTGCAGCACGTCGGAGACGAATTCGTTGGCCGTCCGTCCGTTGCCGCCCTGCGTATCGACGAAGATCACGCCGGGAAACTCGGTGTGGCACGGATTGAAGAGGTGGTCGGGCACGTAGCGGATGGCATCGTAGACCGTGATGTCCGCCTGGGCCACGCCCGCGTGATTCACCAGTTGGCGCAGCAGGGCCCGGACGGCCTGCGGTGAGGCGTCGATCTCATTGTCCGAGTCGGCCTGGCTCCAACTGTTGTTCAGGTTGATCTTGATGGCGATGGGCTCGCCGGCGGCGTAGCCGACGTTGCCCTTGCCGTGCGTCTGATTGAAGCTGCGGAAGAGCCGGTCCCAGGCGGTGGCGTCGTTGGGAGCGCCGGCGAGCCAGCGGATCGCGTCCGACAGCATCTGGTCCACGATGGCCTGGTTCGTGTTGGCGTCATCCCACCAGTGGCCGGTCGAGCCGTCCCACGAGGTGGCCGCCGGGTCGTGCACCCACGTCACCCGTCCGGGACAAAAGCCGCGGGCCACCCCCATCGGCTGGTTCGGGGGATCAGAGGGCGTGAAGCTCGCGGCGGCCGGTGCCACGGGGGCGTGTATCGTTGCCCACGCTCCGGCCACCAGCACCGCCGCCCCACAGAGCCCGGCGGTCAGATAGCGTGCCTGGTGCCACCGCCTGCGCGCATGGCGGAGCGCCACAACGGTCGCTGCGAGTCCGAGGAGGTGCGCGACAAAGCCGGCCGCCAGCGGGGCGGCCACGCGTTGGCACGGATAGGCGGCCCGGCTCGGTCTCGGCAGCACGCGCACCAGGAACCAAACCAGGGCCAGCAGGCCGGCCGCCGGCCAACACCAGGTCTGCCAGCCCTGGGTGGCGGGATTGGGGAGTGGCCGGCCGGTTCGCGGACAGGTTGCCGTGTGGGAGTGAGTGGGAGTGCTTTTCATAGGTGATTCCTCTGCCGCCCGGTTACCGTCAATCTACCGAATCTCGGCAGCGCATTTCAAGAGTTTGCCGGCGTTCGCGAGGGATTTGCCGAAGAGGAGGCCGCGAGGGCGACGTTTCTCTGTTCCTCCGGGACAGGCAGAGGGTATTGAGGGCGTCGGGAACCAAGGACTGCGCTTCGCTCCGCCCGCGGCTGGACTCCAGCGACTTCGGTTTGGGGGCGGGAGGGGCATGACCGGCCGGACGCATCCACCGTGTGCCCATCGTCAAGGTGGAGGTTATGATTCCGGGAGCGACGTCAGCGGCGTGTTGAGAGTGTGGAGAGCCGGCATGAGACGCGGACGGCCTCTGGCAGAATGGTATCTGGCCGCGAGACGAGCCAGGCGCCGTGGGCGATGGCGGTTTTCGGTGCCGGTCTGTGTGCTTATTTTGTTTCTGCTGTCGCCTGAGATATTAGTCATCGAAGCGCTGACAACGCTCGCGGTGTCACAGGCGGCGACCGCGCTGGCCCTTCCACCTCTCGCTGTGCTGATTCTCATGGGCGCAGCGATGCTGATCGTCGCCTTGATCCTTGCAGAGTTGCTCTACTTTGTCCTTCGAGAATCCGGCCTTGAAGACAATGGGGCACGATGTCGTGTGTGCAACTATGATCTCACCGGGAACGTCAGCGGGGTGTGCCCGGAGTGTGGGCAGACCATTGTCGTGGAGCCGTTGGAGTGAGTGAGCAACGCAGAAGAAGAGTGCCTCGTTGGCTGCTCGTCGTTACGACGTACGCCGCCTTGTTATGGGGGGTCAGCGTCCTTTTCGCGATTACGCGCTTTGGCGATGTCGTGACGGTGACCTTGCAGGAGGGCTTCATCGGCGTGTACTGGGGTGGCGACGCGGAGCACCGGAACGCACGAGTGGATAACGGTTTCAGCGCGCCGTGGAATCCGGAGAGCGGGGCGGGACGCTCGTTTCCGAAACGCATGACATGGGCTGTCTCCCAGACGAGCGACATCATCCATCCGCGTGAGTGGCCCAGAGCGATACAGTACGGAACCTTCTTCAATCGCATCCTCGGCTTCTGGCCGCCAGACGCTTCTCTCCGCGGAGATGTGAAGTACGTGATTCTGCCGATCTGGATGGCCGTGGTCGTCGCACTCACGGGGACCGGATATGCCGCCTGGCGCAATAGACGGCTTTGCGCCACGGGTGCGTGTCGGCGATGCGGCTACAACCTCGCGGGCAATGTCAGCGGCGTCTGTCCCGAGTGCGGCGAGGCCGCTCGATGAAAAGGATCGGTTTGGCAGGAACCGGGATGGGAATCTCGGTCAAACGCGGAGCCGCCACACGACCCGTCACTTCCCTGGCATCCTGCATCAGCCTTGCTGGACAATTCGCAATGGCAGTGGAATCCGCGGAGGCTTGGGCTGGCCAACCGGCCTTCGTGGTGGAAGGCGCGGTCCGTTTTCCTGTATGATGAGGCTGGTCGGGTACCTCCGCGGCATTCGCCCGCGGAAGGCACCGAAGTGCGTTCCAGAACCGGGGTCACCCGGTCGCATTTCAGAAGGGATGGGATCTGGATGAACAGCGTAGCTGACGGTCTCGGCGTTGTTGGTCGGACGTATGTGGCGCGTCGACGGGTTTCGACAACTGTGGTCATCCTGATCGCCGGGCTGGCGGTTATCGGGTCCAACCGGGCGGATGCCCAGATGACGGTCCTCCGCCAGTCGCAGGCCAGGGAGATCGCACGGCAAAAGGGGTGGATCGTCCGGCAAGAAACGCCCACCGGGGTGATCGAGATCAGGGCCATCGTCAACGGGGTGCCCAAGTACTACATCACGCACAACGCCGTGGCCGCGGACAGCATCAGCACGGATGCGGTGCTGCCGGGTGGTTCGAGCGGCCTGGGTCTGACCGGCTCGGGCGTGATTCTGGGCGTGTGGGATGGCGGCGGTGTCCGCACCACGCACCAGGAATTCGGTGGCCGGGCCACCCAGATGGATTCTCCGAGCGCCACGCACTACCACAGCACGCACGTGGCGGGCACGATGATCGCGTCGGGCGTCGTCGCGGCGGCCAAGGGCATGTCGCCCGCCGCGACGCTGCGGTGCTGGGACTGGGACAGTGATACCGCGGAGATGGGCAACGCGGCGGCAGGGGGTTTGCGGGTGTCGAATCACTCGTACGGGTTTTCCACGGGCTGGACCTACAACTCGAGCTACGGCGAGTGGTTCTGGTACGGCGACGTGACGGTGAGCACGGTGGAAGACAACTGGTTCGGCCTTTACACCAGCTACAGCGCCGAACTGGACGACCTTGCCATCGATTACCCGTACTACCTGATCTGCAAATCGGCCGGCAACGACCGGAATGACGACGGGCCCGGTGCCGGCGGCGGGCACTATTACTACAATCCCAGCTCCGGCTACTGGGAGTGGAGCACGACGACGCGCAACCCGGACGGCGACTACGACAGTCTCGGCTCGGAATGCGTGGCCAAGAACATCCTGGTGGTGGGTGCCGTGGAGGACGTGGTCGGCGGCTACAGCGGCACGGGCAGCGTCACCATGAGCAGCTTTTCCAGTTGGGGGCCGACCGACGACGGACGCATCAAGCCGGACATCTGCGGCAACGGGGTGGGGCTGTATTCCGCGATCGATGACTCGAATTCCTCCTACTACAACCTGTCCGGCACGTCCATGTCCAGCCCAAACGTCAGCGGCTCGCTGGGTGTGCTGATCCAGCACTGGCGAGCGACGCATCCCGCGGAGGGGGATTTGCGCTCCGCCACGCTGAAGGGGCTCGTCATCCACACGGCCGACGAAACCGGCTCGGCCAACGGCCCGGATTATCAGTTCGGCTGGGGCCTGATGAACACGCTGACGGCGGCCAACACCATTACCGCCGACGTGTCGCAGGCGCTGACGATCAGCGAGCAGACGCTGAGCGGCGGCGGGTCGTTCACGGTGCCGCTGACGACCGACGGCAGTACGCCGGTGCGGGTTACCCTGTCCTGGACGGACCCGGCGGGCACGCCCCCGGGCAACCTGCTGGATCCGACAAACACCATGCTGGTGAACGACCTGGACGTGCGACTGGTACGGACTTCTCCGGCATCGACGTTCTATCCATGGGTGTTGAACCCGTCGAACCCGTCGGCGGCCGCCACGACGGGTGACAACAGCCGCGACAACGTGGAGCAGGTGGTCGTGTCCTCGCCTGGGGCGAGCTCGTTCACTTTGAGCGTGACGCACAAGGGGGTCCTGTCCGGCGGCAGCCAGGCCTTCTCGTTGATCATCACCGGCGCGTCGACGATCGGCGAGACGGAATGCGACGACGACGAGGATTGCAGCGACGGGCTCTGGTGTACCGGCATCGAAACGTGCGAGGGCGGCGAGTGCCAGCCCGGCACCGCACCGGATTGCTCGGACGCGTTCTCCTGCACGGTGGACACGTGCAATGACGTGACGGACCAGTGCGACCACGACCTGGCGGCGGGCACGTGCCTCATCGACGGCACCTGTTACAACAGCGGCGATGCGAATCCGGCCAACGAGTGCCAGGCGTGCATCCCCGCCACCAGCGGCAGCAGTTGGACGAACAAATCCGCCGGCTCGGCCTGCGGCGATACGAGCGACACGGACTGCGACAACCCGGACACGTGCGACGGGTCCGGAACGTGTCTGGCCAATCTTGAGCCGGCGAGCACGGAATGCCGGCCGGCGGCCGGCGTCTGCGACGTTGCGGAGTTCTGCACGGGTAGTTCGCCCGGCTGTCCGACTGACGTGTTCCGGCCCTCGGGTACACCTTGCCCGGATGGATTGTTCTGCAACGGCGACGACACGTGCGATGCGAACGGCGTGTGCCAGCCGGGAGCTGACCCCTGTCCGGGCCAGTCCTGCCGGGAGAGCGACGACACGTGCGTCGACTGCGTGCTCGACAGTGACTGCGACGACGGCGTGTTCTGCAACGGGGCGGAGACCTGCGGCGCGGGCGGAGTCTGCCAGGCCGGCAGCGATCCGTGTCCGGGGCAGATCTGCCGCGAAAGCGACGACACGTGCATCGACTGCCTGACGGATGAGGACTGCGACGACGACAACCCCTGCAACGGCGCCGAGACGTGCGACGAGCCGACCGGCACGTGCCAGGCCGGCAGTTGTGACTCGCAGGTCACCGTGTTAGAGGCACACTATGACACGGGTGCCGACGGATTCACGTACCAGGATGACGTTTTTGGCACGAGTCTGCCGAACTACGCCGCCGGCACGTACGAGTCGTCCGGAGGCTATACCGGAGGCGGGATTCGCGTGTACCTGGGGCCGGGCAGCACCGGCGGAGCCACGTCCGGCGGCTGGTCTGCGTCCTTCACGCTGACGGAGGCGACTACGGTGACGGTGGGCGTGCGTCACCGGCTGCGCCTTGGCATGGGGTATGAGACGAACGAGTACGGCGAGACGATTCTGACCATCGACGGAACCCGCTACGGGACCGATACGAACACGTCACTGAATCACATGGTCGGCAACGGCAACGGCGGCAGCACGGACGACAGCGGCTGGCTGTTCGACGAGTTCGCGATTTCGCTGGCGGCCGGCCCCCATACGGTGATCGTGGGTGCGTACAACAACAACGCGAGCTACAGCGACGAATGGACGGAGGCGTTCTTTGACGACGTGGTGATCCTCGCGACGTACGGCGGCCAGTGTGAGTGCGACGATGGCGTGTTCTGCAACGGAACGGAGACATGTGTGGGGGATGTCTGCCAGCCGGGCGACGACCCCTGTCCCGGCCTGCTCTGCCGGGAGGCTGACGATACGTGTGTTCAGTGCCTGGCCAGCGGCGACTGCGATGACGGCCAGTTCTGCAACGGCGCGGAGACGTGCGACCCGAGCGGGACCTGCCAGCCCGGCAGTGATCCCTGCCCGGGCCAGCTTTGCCGCGAGAGCGATGACACCTGCGTCGAGTGCCTCACGGAATCCGATTGCGACGACATCAATGCCTGCACGACGGATACCTGTGCGGATGGCACGTGCGCACACATGCCGGTGATGGACGGAACTTCATGCGACGACGGAAACGTCTGCAACGTGGGCGAGACGTGTCAGGCGGGCTTGTGCGGCGGTGGTGCGGCGCCGGATTGCTCCGCATTCCACGAGCAATGCCGTGAGGCATCGTGCGACCCCGCAGGTGCGGAGGGCAACTGCGATGTTTTGACGCCGTTCCATGAAGGCCTGCCCTGTGACGACGGCCAGGCCTGCAACATCGGCGAGACGTGCCAGGTCGGCGTGTGCACCGGAGGTGCGGCGCCGGACTGCTCGG
>CAZBFW010000045.1:10295-12941 GCA_964491135.1 uncultured Phycisphaeraceae bacterium
GCGAGACGTGCCAGGTCGGCGTGTGCACCGGAGGTGCGGCGCCGGACTGCTCGGGGTTCGATGAGTCGTGCCGGGAGGCGTCGTGTGATCCGGCCGGCTCGGAGGGCAACTGCAGTATTCTGACGCCGGTCAACGAAGGCCTGCCCTGTGACGATGGTGACGTCTGCCTGGTTGGCGAGACGTGCCAGGTCGGCGTGTGCACCGGAGGTGCGGCGCCGGACTGCTCGGGGTTCGATGAGTCGTGCCGGGAGGCGTCGTGTGATCCGGCCGGCACGGAAGGCAACTGCGACCTTCTGACTCCAGTCAACGAGGGATTACCCTGCGAGGATCTGCAGTTCTGTACGGTTGATGACGTCTGCCTGAACGGGGTGTGCACGGGTACCGCGGAAGTCTGTAACGACGACATTGAATGCACTGTAGATTCGTGCGATGAGGAAGCGGATGCCTGCGTGAACACGCCGGACCATGAATTCTGCGCCAACGACGCTTTTTGTGACGGCGTGGAAACCTGCGATCCTGCGCTTGGCTGCTTGCCGGGTGAGTATCCGTGTGGCGCAGGGGAGTGGTGCGATGAGGTCGGCAACGCCTGTGTCCCGCATGGAACCGGTGATTTCGACGTTGACCTGGACGTGGACCTGAAGGACTTCGCGGCGTTCCAGTCCTGCTTCGGTCAGCCTGGCACCGGAGGGTGTGCGCCGGGGAACATGGTCGGTCTGGATGCGATGATCGACCTCGAGGATCTGGCCGTGTTCGTCACCGCGGTGGGAAGCAGCGGGCCCTGAAACCCCGCATCGAGCGAAACGAGCGACGATCCTTCGAAACGTGGGATGCGGGCGGTGACCGGCAGGCGGGGCTGGTCCTTACGGCTCCGTACGCCGCGGGACTTGACCGAACGCGCCCGCCGCCATCCAATTGTGCCCTGGCGTGACGGACGAACGGGGCAGCGCGACCGGCGCTCCCGACCCTGTACGCGAGGCGGGCGATGTCAACTGCGAGGCCAGTACGTGGGGATCGGGTGTTGCTGCGGATGGCGATGAAGGGCTTGCCTCTGGTTGCCCTCGCGTTGACGCTGCTGGCAGGATGCAGTCCACGTCGCGCTCCGGGTTCCGAGTTGACCAACTCCGTTCTGCATGACCACGCCGGCCTTCATGATCCATCGGGACCGCGGGGGGACACAACGCTTGTCGCCCGTTGCACGGCAAGCGACGAGGTCGCCCGGACGCGGAAAGGCGACTGGATTCACCGCGATTCCCTGGTCCGATATGACGTACTCCGCGTCGAAACGGGTTGCTGGGACCGGCCGGAACTGGTCTTCCTCTTTCACGACAGCGGACCGACCCCGGAGTCCGGATTGCTGCTCAAAGCGTCGCTCTGGCCGTTTCCAGTGGGCGGGACGACCCGGTTCTGGATCGACACGGAAGCGACGCCACCGGTGATTGTGGCGTACCAGGAATTGTCGCGGCCTGGCGTTTCGGCGGCCGCGCCAGACTCGCTATACTCAAAAGCGGGTCGGATGCAGGAAACCGCCGGAGGAGAAGCGGAAATGATGGAAGGAAAGAAGCAGATGAGCCGTTCCACGGTGATGGCCATGACGGGTCTGGTCCTGGCCTGCAGAGTCGCGGCCGGGCAGGTGATCGTGTTTTCGGACGACTTTGACGCGGGTACCTCCGGCCCCAGTTGGACGCTCTTTTCCGCCGGCGGAGACTACACCGCCGATTTCGCCTACGACTATAGCTTGCGTGGGATCATTCCGGCCCCGAACGCGTCCGGCACCACGGTCGGGCTGCATTTCACCGTGAATAACAACGACGCGAACCCTGCGAAGGACGCGGTCAGCGCATACCCGATCGGACGATCCTTCCCCGGACCGCGAACGCTGCATTTCGACATGTGGCTTAACTACAACGGCGGCGCGGGCGGCGGGACCGGGTCCACCGAGTTCGCGACGGCGGGGCTGCATCATGCGGGCGACCGCGTCGTCTGGGCGGACAACGCCGCCGGCGACGGCCTCTGGTTCGCCTGCAGCGGCGAGGGTGGAGACACGGTTGACTATCGCGCGTACTCCGGTGGGACGCTGCTGTCCGTGGCCGCGTCCACCCTCGCGGCCGTCAGCGCAAACAGCACGGATGCCTTCTTCCAGTACCTGTTTCCCAGCCCGACGTACGAAACGGCCGGCGCCCCAGGCAAGCACTGGGTGGAGGCTCTCGTTCGGTACGCAGACGGGGTGGTCGAGTGGCGGCTGAACGGCCGGCTGATCGCCATCCGCGTCGATGAGTCTGCCGGCGCCACCAACCTGATGCTCGGCTACATGGACACGTTTACGTCCATCGCGAACCCGGCCGTGGACAACTTCGTGATTTACGACAACGTCCGCGTCGAGGCGCCCGACTGCAACGCAAACGGCACTCCGGACGATCAGGACGTGGCCGGCGGCGGCAGCGAAGACTGCAACGCGAACGGCCTGCCGGACGAGTGCGAGTCCGTCGCCCCGTCCGACTACGACACGGACGGCGACGTGGACGCGGACGACCTGGTCGCCCTGGTCGGGTGTCTGGGCGGGCCGGCGGCCGGCCCCGCCGCGTGCCCGGCCCTCTGTCTGGCGGCCTTCGACTCAAATGGTGACGACGATGTTGATCTGGGCGATTT